>NZ_JBFAVI010000162.1:0-16042 GCF_040679695.1 Micromonospora sp. NPDC052213 | reverse complement strand
CCCGCGTCGGCCGCGTCCACGATCCCGTGCCCGCCGCCGGCCGCGCCCGCCGGAGTGGGGGCCGGCCCCCCGGCCCCCGTCACGCCGGCCCGAGCCGCGGCGCGTACGAGAGCAGGAACTCGCGCTCCTCCGGGCTGACCCGCCGGGGCGTCTGTCGGGTCAGGTCGAACGGCACCAGCACGGAGCGGGCCCGGCTGGCCAGCACGTCGCCGTCGTACAGCTCGTAGGCGACCGTGAAGGACGCGGCCCGGATCTCCTCCACCCACAGCTCGATGCGCACCGTCGGGGCCGCCTCGGCCGTGGCCCGGCCGAGGGCGTAGTCGACCGGGCGCAGGTAGTCGACCTCGTGCCGACGGATCACGACCCCGTCGGCGAGCGAGCCCACGCCCCACGCCCGGCCGCCGGCGAACATCAACGCCACCCGCGCCTCCTCGTAGAGGGTGAGGAAGCGCGAGTTGTTGACGTGGCCGTACGCGTCCAGGTCCGACCACCGCAGGGTGCAGTGGTAAACGAATCGGTCACTCATGTTCGGCAGCGGTCCGCCGCGTCAGTCACGGGTCAGCTTGCGGTAGGTCACCCGGTGCGGGCGGGCCGCCTCGGCGCCGAGCCGGTCGACCTTGTTCTTCTCGTACGCCTCGAAGTTGCCCTCGAACCAGAACCACCTGGCCGGGTTCTCGTCGTCGCCCTCCCAGGCCAGGATGTGCGTGGCGACCCGGTCGAGGAACATCCGGTCGTGGGAGATGACCACGGCGCAGCCGGGGAACTCCAGCAGCGCGTTCTCCAGGCTGCCGAGCGTCTCGACGTCGAGATCGTTGGTCGGCTCGTCGAGCAGGATCACGTTGCCGCCGATCTTCAGCGTCAGCGCCAGGTTGAGCCGGTTGCGCTCGCCGCCGGAGAGCACCTTGGTCGGCTTCTGCTGGTCCGGCCCCTTGAAGCCGAACGCCGCGATGTACGCCCGGGACGGCATCTCGACCTTGCCGACCAGCAGGTGGTCCAGCCCGTCGGAGACCGTCTCCCAGACCGTCTTGTCCCCCGCCAGGCCGGCCCGGCTCTGGTCGACGTACGACAGCGAGACGGTGTCGCCGACCTTCACCGAGCCGGAGGTCGGCTCCTCCAGCCCGACGATGGTCTTGAACAGGGTGGTCTTGCCGACGCCGTTCGGGCCGATCACGCCGACGATGCCGTTGCGCGGCAGCGAGAACGACAGGTCGTCGATCAGCACCCGGTCGCCGAACGCCTTGACCAGGCCGTTGACCTCGATCACCGTGCTGCCCAGGCGCGGGCCCGGCGGAATCTGGATCTCCTCGAAGTCCAGCTTGCGGGTCTGCTCCGCCGCGGTGGCCATCTCCTCGTACCGCTCGAGCCGGGCCTTGGACTTGGTCTGCCGGGCCTTGGCGTTGGAGCGGACCCACTCCAGCTCCTCGTCGAGGCGCTTCTTCATCTTGGCGTCGCGGCGCCCCTCGACGGCCATCCGGGCGGCCTTCTTCTCCAGGTAGGTGGAGTAGTTGCCCTGGTAGCCGATGGCCCGACCGCGGTCCAGCTCCAGGATCCAGCCGGCCACGTTGTCGAGGAAGTACCGGTCGTGGGTGATCGCGATGACCGTGCCGGCGTACTTGGCCAGGTGCTGCTCCAGCCACTGCACGCTCTCCGCGTCCAGGTGGTTGGTGGGCTCGTCGAGCAGCAGCAGGTCGGGCGCCTCCAGCAGCAGCTTGCAGAGCGCGACCCGCCGGCGCTCGCCACCGGAGAGCTTGGTGACGTCGACGTCCGGCGGCGGGCAGCGCAGCGCGTCCATGGCCAGCTCGAGCTTGGAGTCGATGTCCCACGCGTCGGCGTTGTCCAGCTCCTCCTGGAGCCGGCCCATCTCCTCCATCAGCTCGTCGGAGTAGTCGGTCGCCATCTGCTCGGCGATGGCGTTGAACCGCTCCAGCTTGGCCTTGGTCTCCGCGACCGCCTCCTCGACGTTGCCGAGGACGGTCTTGGCGTCGTTGAGCGGCGGCTCCTGGGCCAGCATGCCCACGGTGTAGCCGGGCATGAGCCGGGCCTCGCCGTTGCTCGGCCGGTCCCACCCCGCCATGATCTTGAGGAGGCTGGACTTACCGGCGCCGTTCGGGCCGACCACACCGATCTTGGCCCCCGGGAGGAAGCTCAGCGTCACGTTGTCGAGCACGACCTTGTCGCCGTGCGCCTTGCGCGCCTTTTCCAGGACGTAGATGTACTGGGCCACGGTGCGGGCTACCTCCGTAGGTTGCGACTGGGGGCCGGCGGGCGCGGGCTGCGACTTCCGTCCGTCGCCGCCGGCCGCTGGCCGGCCGCACGCACGCCGTCGTCAATCCTGACAGGTACGCGCCCCCGCGCCCACATCACCCCGCCCCGCCGGCCGGGCGCGCCGCGTCGCCGCCGCAGGCGACCGGCACTGTCGACAAGATCACGTACGGGGTTGCGCCGACGTGGACCGGGTAGGTGACTCCGGCACGGGGCCCCAGACGCCGCAGCTAGGCTCAGTACGCTCATTCGCGGTTGACCCGTCAGCACCCGGAGGTGGCCGAACGTGACCGTCCGCAGCTCCTTTGTCGTAGTGGCGAACCGGCTACCGGTCGACGAGGTGAGCACACCCGAGGGACGGCAGTGGCGCCGCAGCCCCGGGGGGTTGGTGACCGCGCTGCACCCCGTCCTCGCCGAGCACCAGGGCACCTGGGTCGGCTGGGCCGGCGGCACCGGCGCCGCCCCCGAGCCCTTCGACCTGGAGGGCATCCGGCTGCACCCGGTGCCGCTGAGCGCGGAGGAGCTGGAGCGCTACTACGAGGGCCAGTCCAACGCGACGATCTGGCCGCTCTACCACGACGCGGTGGAGACGCCGGCCTACAAGCGCCGCTGGCGCGAGGCGTACCGCCTGGTCAACGCCCGCTTCGCGGAGGCCGCGGCGGAGGTCGCGGCCGAGGGGGCGACGGTCTGGGTCCAGGACTACCAGCTCCAGCTCGTCCCGGCGATGCTCCGCGAGCTGCGGCCCGACCTGCGGATCGGCTTCTTCCTGCACATCCCGTTCCCGCCGATCGAGCTGTTCATGCAGATGCCGTTCCGCACCGAGATCCTGCGCGGCCTGCTCGGCGCGGACCTGGTCGGGTTCCAGCAGCGGCTCGCCGCGCAGAACTTCGTCCGGCTGGCCCGGCACCTGCTCGGGCTGCGCTACGAGGGCCAGATGATCCAGGTCGACGGCCGCCAGGTGAAGGCCGGCGCGTTCCCGATCTCGATCGACACCAAGGAGATGGAGCGGCTGGCCGCCGACCCGGCGATCCAGGCCCGCGCGAAGGAGATCCGCGAGGAGCTGGGCAACCCGAAGACGATCATCCTGGGCGTCGACCGGCTCGACTACACCAAGGGCATCGAGTTGCGGCTCAAGGCATTCCGCGAGTTGCTCGCTGACGGAAAGTTGACAGTCCCGGACGCGGTTATGGTGCAGGTGGCCACGCCCAGCCGCGAGCGGGTCGAGCACTACCAGGCGCTTCGCGTCAAGGTGGAGCGGGAAGTTGGTCGGATTAATGGCGAATTCGGCAGGGTCGGCGTGCCGGCGGTGCATTATCTGCATCAGTCGTACAGTCGCACTGAGCTGGCCGCGATGTACGCCGCTGCCGACGTGATGATGGTGACCCCGCTCCGGGACGGAATGAATCTGGTGGCCAAGGAGTACGTCGCATCACGCGCCGACCAGGGCGGTGCGCTCGTGCTCAGTGAGTTCGCCGGCGCGGCCACCGAGCTGCGTCAGGCGTTCCTGTGCAACCCGCACGACCCCGACGCGGTCAAGGACGCCCTGCTGCGGGCCGTGCATGTCGAGAAGCCGGAGGCCCGCCGCAGAATGCGGACTATGCAACGCCATCTACGCACCCACGACGTGGGGCACTGGGCCAAGTCCTTCCTCACCGAGCTCGGTGTGCCCGAGGCGGAGGAAGCGTGAACGCCGCCAGCGACATCGTCACGCCCGCGGCGGGCACGATGGACCCGGAGCTGCGCGCCGCCATCGGCCGGATCGCCCGGGTGCCGCAGCTCCTGATCGCCTGCGACTACGACGGCACCCTGGCGCCGATCGTGGAGGACCCGAGCAAGGCCGTCCCGCTGCCGGAGTCGGTGGCCGCCGTCCGGGCGCTGGCCGCCCTGCCCCAGACCACCGTGGCGGTGGTCTCCGGGCGGGCCCTGCGCGACCTGGCCGCGCTCTCCCGGCTGCCCAGCGAGGTGCACCTGGTCGGCAGCCACGGCTCCGAGTTCGACATCGGCTTCGTCGAGCGGCTCTCCCCCGAGCTGATCGCCGTGCGCACCCGGCTGCGCGACGCGCTGCGCGAGATCGCCACGGCACACCCGGGCATCCGGCTGGAGCGCAAGCCGGCGAGCGTCGCGGTGCACACCCGCGGGGTCGACCCGCAGGTCGCCGCCGCCGCCATCGAGGCGGTCCGCACCGGCCCCGCCACCTGGGAGGACGTCACCGTCACCCAGGGCAAGGAGGTCATCGAGCTGTCGGTGGTCGCCACCCACAAGGGCACGGCCGTCGACCAGCTGCGCACCCAGCTCTCCGCCAGCGCGGTGCTCTTCATCGGCGACGACGTCACCGACGAGAACGCCTTCGGCAACCTGCACGGGCCGGACGTCGGCATCAAGATCGGCCCCGGCGACACCCAGGCCGGCTACCGGGTGGCCGACCCGATCGAGGCCGCCCGGGCCCTCGGCCTGCTGCTCGAGACCCGCCGGCACTGGCTCTTCGGCGAGCGGGCGGTGCCGATCGAGCGGCACTCGATGCTGGCCAACGGCCGCACGGTGGCGCTGCTCACCCCCGAGGCCAAGATCACCTGGCTCTGCCACCCCAAGCCGGACTCGGCGGCGATCTTCGCCGACCTCGTCGGCGGCAGCCCGGCCGGGCACTTCAGCGTCGCCCCGGAGCGCGGGGGCATCCCGCTCGGCCAGCGCTACCGCTCGGGCACGATGACCGTCGAGACCCGGTGGTCGGGCCTGACCGTCACCGACTGGCTGGACAAGCCGGCCACCGAGACCACGCCCGACGGCCCGGCCGTCATCACCGGCGACTCGACCCTCGTCCGGGTGCTCACCGGCTCCGGCCGGGTCCGGCTGGAGTTCGCGCCCCGGCCCGAGTTCGGCCAGGTCGCGGTGCAGTTGCAGCCGCTCGGCGACGGCCTGCTGGTGCTCGGCTCCAACGAGCCGGTCGCGCTCTACTCCCCCGGGGTCGAGTGGCAGGTCAGCAGCGACGGCGGCAACTACGAGACGGCCAAGGCGGTCGTCGACCTCTCCGCCGCCGGCGGGCAGGTCGTGCTGGAGCTGCGCTTCGCCACGCACAGCCTGGAACACCACCGGCTGCCGGTCCACGAGCGGCAGGCCCTCGCCGAGCAGCCGTGGAAGGACTGGGTCGCCTCGCTCCGGCTGCCCGGCACCGCGCGGGACATGGTGGCCCGCAGCGCGCTGACCCTGCGGGGGCTCTGCCACGAGGCCACCGGCTCGATCCTCGCCGCCGCGACCACCTCGCTGCCCGAGGAGCTGGGCGGCGTCCGCAACTGGGACTACCGCTACTGCTGGCTGCGGGACGCGGCGATGACCGCGCGGGCGCTGGTCGACCTGGGCTCGATCGAGGAGGCCGAGGCGCTGCTGCGCTGGGTCGACGGGTGCATCGAGCGCACCGGCGGGCACCCGGAGCGGCTGCACCCGCTCTACACCGTGGACGGCTACGAGCTGGGCGCCGAGGCGGTCATCGACACGCTGCCCGGCTACGCCGGCTCCCGGCCGGTCCGCGTCGGCAACCTCGCCAACCACCAGCTCCAGCTCGACGTCTTCGGCCCGATCGCGGACCTGATCGCCGCCGTCGCCGACGCCCGGGGCTCGGTCCGCGAGGACGAGTGGCGGGTGCTGGAGAACATGGTCGAGGCGGTCCGTCGCCGCTGGCACGAGCCCGACCACGGCATCTGGGAGGCCCGCCTCCCCCCGCGGCACCACATCTTCTCCAAGGTCATGTGCTGGATGACCGTCGACCGGGCGTTGCACGTCGTACGCCAGCACGGCGGCGAGGACCGGCCGGAGTGGGTGGAGCTGCGCGACCGGATCGGCGCCAACGTGCTGGAGTACGGCTGGCACGAGGCCGTCGAGGCGTACAGCGTGGCGTACGGGGACGAGGACATGGACGCCTCGTCGCTGTGGATCGGGCTGTCCGGCCTGCTCCCCGGCGACGACCCGCGCTTCCTCTCCACGGTGCTGCGGATCGAGGCGGACCTGCGCAGCGGGCCGGTCGTCTACCGCTACCACTGGGACGACGGCCTGCCGGGGCGCGAGGGCGGCTTCCACATCTGCACGGCGTGGCTGATCGAGGCGTACCTGCGCACCGGGCGGCGTACCGACGCCGAGGAGCTGTTCGCGCAGATGGTGGACACCGCCGGCCCGACCGGCCTGCTCCCCGAGCAGTACGACCCGCTGGCCGAGCGCGGGCTGGGCAACCACCCGCAGGCGTACAGCCACCTCGGGCTGATCCGCTGCGCCCTGCTGCTGGACAACATGCTCAAGCAGTGACCTGACCAGCTCAGACGGCGGCCGGAGACCACGTCTCCGGCCGCCGTCGCTCATCCCACGAGATCAGCCCCCGGCGAGGGCAGTGACCACGTCTCCCACCACGACGACGGCCGGCGGTCGCAGGTCGGCGGCGACCACGTCGGCGGCCACCGCGCCGAGCGTGGAGCGGAGCACCCGCTGCGAGCCGGTCGTCGCCTCCTGCACCACCGCGGCCGGCGTCTCGGCCGGGCGGCCGTGCGCGACCAGCGTCGCGGTGATCGCGGCGAGGTTCTTCAGCCCCATCAGGACGACCAGCGTGCCGCGCAGCCCGGCCAGCGCGTCCCAGCGGACCAGGGAGGCCGGCGAGTCGGGTGCGACGTGCCCGGAGACCACCGTGAACTCGTGGGCCACCGCCCGGTGGGTGACCGGGATGCCGGCCGCGGCCGGTGCCGCGACGGAGCTGGTCACGCCGGGCACGACGGTCACCGGCACGCCCGCCGCCGCGCAGGCCAGCAACTCCTCGCCGCCCCGGCCGAAGACGTACGGGTCGCCGCCCTTGAGCCGCACCACGACCTTCCCGGCCAGTGCCCGGTCCACCAGGATCCGGTTGATCTCCTCCTGGGCCCGGGACGGCCCGTACGGGATCTTCGAGGCGTCCACGAGTTCCACGTCGGCGCGCAGCTCGTCGAGGAGCAGCCCCGGCACCAGCCGGTCGGCGACCACCACGTCCGCCTCGGTGAGCAGCCGCCAACCCTTCACGGTGATCAGCTCCGGGTCGCCGGGCCCGGCCCCGACGAGCGCCACCCGCCCGGGCCGGGTGCGCGGCCGGGTCCCTTCCCCCACCGCAGGCGTCGGAAGGGGGCCCGTCCCCGCATCCAGCAGGTCGCGGACCGCGTCGCGGACGGCCATCGCCCGGCGCGGGTCGCCGCCGCCGAGCACCGCCACGGTCACCGGCCCGTGCCGGGTCACCGCCGGGGTCCAGGCGGTGGCGGCGGCCCGGTCGTCGGCGCGTACGCAGAAGATGCGGCGCTCGGCGGCGGCGGCGCTGACCGACGCGGCGGCGAGCGGGTCGTCGACCGCGACCTGGACCAGCCACGCGCCGTCCAGGTCGTCGGGGGCGAACCGACGCGGCGCCCAGTGCAGCCGCCCGGCGTCGACGTGCGACCGCAGCGCCGGGGTCAGCTCCGGCGCGACGAGGAAGACGTCCGCGCCGGCGTCGAGCAGGGCGGGCACGCGGCGGGTGGCCACCGTTCCCCCACCCACCACGACCACCCGCCGGCCGGCGAGCCGCAGGCCCAGGGGGTACGGGCTGCCGCTCACGCCGCCCCCTCACTCCGCGCCCCGGCGCGGGGCGCCACGCCACTGGGCCGGATGGTTCGCCCGCTCACTTCTCGGCCACTCCCGCCGAGTCGAAGGTGGCGACCTCGTGCAGCACCCGGACCGCGCCGGTGACCACCGGCAGCGCGAGCAGCGCGCCGGTGCCCTCGCCGAGGCGCAGCCCCAGGTCGATCAGCGGCTCCAGCCCCAGCCGGCGCAGCGCGACGGTGGCGCCCGGCTCGGCGGAGCGGTGCCCGGCCACCATGGCGGTCACGGCGTGCGGGGCGAGGGCCGCCGCGGCGAGGGCCGCGGAGACCGCGATGACCCCGTCCAGCAGGACCGGGGTCCGTCGGGCGGCGGCGCCCAGGATCAGTCCGGCCAGGGCGGCGTGCTCCAGGCCACCGACGGCGGCCAGCACGCCCAGCGGGTCGGCCGGGTCGGGGGCGTGCCGGCGCAGCGCGGCGCGCACCACGTCCACCTTGCGGGCGTATGTGGGGTCGTCGACCCCGGTGCCCCGGCCGGTCGTCTCCGCCGGGTCGATGCCGACGAACGCGGCGATCAGGGCGGCGGCCGGCGTCGTGTTACCGATGCCCATGTCCCCGGTGAGCAGGATGCCCGCGCCCGCGTCGACCAGCTCGCCGGCCACCCGGATGCCGGTCTCCATCGCCGCCCGGGCCTCGTCCCGGGTGAGCGCGGCCGTGACCGCCAGGTCCCGGGTGCCGGGTCGGACGTTCGCCGCGACCAGCCGGGGCACGTCCCGGGCCGGCGCGGCTCCGGTGGCGCCCGCCCCGGCGGGGTCCGCCGCCGGCGCGTCGGGGACCGGCAGCGGGGTGGCCACGCCGACGTCGACCACGGTGACGGAGGCGCCGGCCTGCCGGGCGAACGCGTTGACCACCGCCCCGCCGGCCAGGAAGTTCCCGATCATCTGCGCGGTGACCTCCTGCGGCCAGGGGGTCACCCCCTGGGCGTGCACGCCGTGGTCGCCGGCGAAGATCGCGACCGCGGCCGGCTCCGGCAGCGGCGGCGGGCAGTGCCCGGCCAGGCCGGCGAGGCGTACGGAGAGCTCCTCCAGGGCGCCGAGCGAGCCGGCGGGCTTGGTCAGCCGCCCCTGCGACTCCCGGGCGGCGGCCATCGCCGGCTCGTCCGGCGGCCGGATCGCCGCGATCGTGGTCTCCAGCATCATGCCTCCAGGATCTCCGCCAGTACCTCGGTGAACGCGTCGGTGGTGGCCGGGTCGCGTACGGCGATCCGCAGCCAGTCCGGCCCGAGGCCGGGGAACGTGTCGCCCCGGCGCACCGCCCAGCCGCGCTGCCGCAGGGCGGCCCGCACCTCGGCGGCACCGGGCAGGTGCACGAGCACGAACGCGCTGGCGGGGCGGCCGACGACGCGTACGCCGGGCAGGGCCGACAGGCGGGCGACCAGGTGCGCGCGGTCGGCGGCGAGCCGGGCGGCGATGGCGCGCTCGGCCTCGACCGCGACGGGCGTGGCACAGGCCGACGCGGCGGCCAGGGCCGGGGTGGAGACGGCCCACAGCGGCTGGGCGGCGGCCAGCCGTTCCAGCAGCGCGGCCTCGCCGAGCAGGTAGCCGATCCGCAGGCCGGCCAGTCCCCAGGTCTTGGTGAGGCTGCGGACCACCACCAGGCCGGGCAGGTCCCGTCGGGCGGCCAGGGACTCCGGTTCGCCGGCCACCCCCGCCGCGACCGTGGTGTCGGCGAACGCCTCGTCGACCACCAGCACCCGGCCGGGCCGGGCCAGCGCGGCCAGGTCGACGGCGGGGTGCAGCACGGAGGTGGGGTTGGTCGGGTTGCCGATCATGACGAGGTCGGCGTCGGCGGGCACCCGGGCCGGGTCGAGCCGGAAGTCGTCGCCCGCGTCGAGCAGCACCCGCTCCACCTGGTGCCCGGCCGCGCGCAGCGCCGCCTCCGGCTCGGTGAACTGCGGGTGCACCACCACCGGCCGGCGTACGCCCCGCAGCGCCCGGGCCAGCAGCACGAAGCCCTCGGCCGCGCCCGCGGTCAGCAGCACCTCGGCCGGCGGGCGCCCGTGCCGGGCGGCGACGGCGGCCCGCGCCGGCTCCGGGTCGGGGTACGCGGCGAGGTCGCCGAGGGCGGCGGTGATCGGGTCGGCCAGCCAGTCCGGCATGGCGTCCCGCCGCACGTTGACGGCGAGGTCGACCAGCCCGTCGCCCACCTCGGCGTCCCCGTGGTGGGTGAGGTCGGGCTCGTTCCCCGCGGGGTCGGGTCCGGGCCCCGCAGGGTCGGGTGCCGCCGTCGCGGGGTCGGGTCCGGTTCCCGTGGGGTCGGGTCCGGGCTCGGCGGCGGGGAGGGTCTCGGTCGGCTGACCACGCATGTCCGCGATCCTGCCGGGAAGGCGGCGCACGGGACAGCGGATCGCGGCGTGGGGCGCGTCACCACACGGGCGTTTATGAATATTTCTCAGGTACGAATCGGAATTGTCATAACTTGGCCCTGTGAGCAACCGACCCCTTGCTGCCGCTGGTCGTCTCGTTCCCCTTCTCCGCGCCGGGCTGATCGCCGGCATCGTGGTCGCCGCCGTGGCCTACCCGGTGGCCGCCGCCACCGGCCTCGGCGCGAAGGTCACGGCGCACGCCATGGAGCACAAGACCAAGATCCTCACCACCGCGCTGCCGGCCGAGACGTCGTACCTCTACGCGCCCGACGGCAAGACGGTGCTGACGATGTTCTACGAGGAGTACCGGCAGTACACGAAGCTGGCGGACATCTCGCCGAACATGCAGCAGGCGATCGTCGCCGCCGAGGACAACCGCTTCTACCAGCACCGGGGCGTCGACCCGAAGGGCGTCGCCCGCGCCTTCGTGGCCAACGCCCGCTCCAGCGGCGTCTCCCAGGGCGCCTCCACCCTCACCATGCAGTACGTCCGGATGGCGCTGCGCGACAGCGCGAAGACGCCGAAGGAGGTGCAGGAGGCCACCCAGCAGACCAGCCTGCGCAAGGTCCGGGAGATGCGGATGGCGCTGGACCTGGAGAAGGAGCTGAGCAAGGAGCAGATCCTCGAGCGCTACCTCAACTCCGCCTACTTCGGGCACCGGGCGTACGGCATCTACGCGGCCAGCGAGATCTTCTTCTCCAAGCCCCCGAAGGACCTCACGCCGGTCGAGGCGGCCACCCTCGCCGGGCTGGTGAAGTCCCCGTCCGAGTACGACCCGGCCACCTCGGACCAGAAGGACGCCACCGGCCGGCGCAACTACGTGCTGGACCGGATGAGCCAGCTCGGCTACCTCTCGCCCGACGACGTGGCGCAGGCCAAGACCGAGCCGATCCGGCTGAAGCTGACCTACCCGCCGAACGACTGCGCGGCGGTGCCGGAGAAGTGGAACAGCTGGGGCTTCGCCTGCGACTACCTGAAGAACTGGTGGAGCGCGCAGCCCGCGTTCGGGGAGAACCGGCTGGAACGGATGGACAAGCTGCGCCGGGGCGGCTACCGGATCGTGCTCAGCATGGATCCGAAGATCCAGGCGGCCGCCGAGCAGAACGTCGGCAGCAAGGAGAACACCGGCAGCCCGTTCGCCAACGGCATCGTGGTCTCCGAGCCCGGGACCGGACGGGTGAAGGCGATGGCGGTGAACCGGACGTACTCGCTGAAGCTGGACGAGAACCCACCCAGCTCCAACCCGGAGGCCGGGCCGAACGTCAAGGCGAACTACCCCAACACGGTGGCGCCCCTGCTCGGCGGCGGTGACCTGCCGGGCTACCAGGCCGGTTCGACGTTCAAGATGTTCCCGATGCTGGCCGCGCTGAACGCGGGCATGCCGCTGTCCACCTCGTTCAACGCCCCGTACCGGTACCGCTCCGAGGTCTACGACGGCTGGGCGCCGTCCAACGCCAGCGGCGCGATGTCCGGTAACCAGACCATGTGGTCCGGCTTCGGCAAGTCGGTGAACACGTACTTCGTGTGGCTGGAGGAGCAGGTCGGCGCCGACAAGGCGGTCCGCCTCGCCGAGCAGCTCGGGCTGCGCTGGCGCACCGACGTCGACCGGGAGCACGCGTCCCCGGCCAAGGCGAAGACGTGGGGCGCGTTCACCCTGGGCGTCTCCGACGCCACCCCGCTGGAGATGGCGAACGCGTACGCCGCGATCGCCGCGGACGGCCGGTACTGCGAGGCGATCCCCGTGCAGGCGATCTACAACCGGGACGGCACGCCGACCACCTGGAAGACCGCCTCCGGAATCGAACGCGAGGTCGCCAAGCCGCGCTGCCGGCAGGTGGTGAACGCCGACGCGGCCCGGGCCGCCACCGACGCCGCCCGCTGCCCGACCGGCGACACCCCGGCCCGCGGGAGCTGCGGCGGCTGGTCGACGGCGGACAGCGTACGGGGCACGGTCGGTCGGCCGGTCGCGGGCAAGACGGGCACCACCGACAGCACCCGGTCGGCCTGGTTCGTCGGCTACACCCCGGAGCTGGCGGCGGCGAGCTTCATCTCCGACCCGGACAACCCGTTCAACGCGGTCGGCGACGGCCAGTCCCAGATCCCGATCGCCGCGGTCGCGGAGACCCTCCGTGACGCGCTCAAGGGGCAGCCCACCCGCCAGTTCACCCCGCCCTCGGACCGCATCGTCGGCTGACCACCGCCCGCCGTCGGCCGGGTCAGCGGGGGCCGGCCGGGTCAGCGAGGACCGACCCGGCCAGCCTCACGGTCAGCGGAGGTCGGCGGCGACGAAGGACCAGACCTCCAGGTCGACCCGGCCGCCCCGGACGAAGCCGGCGTTGCGCAGCAGGCCCTCGTAGCTGAAGCCGGCCTTCTCGGCGACCCGGCGGGAGGCCAGGTTGCCGGGGGCGACGCGCAGCTCGACGCGCTGGAAGCCGTGTTCGAGGATCAGCGCGATGGCGAGCGCGTCGACCGCCTCGGCGGCCAGCCCGAAGCCCCGCGCGTGCGCCGCCATCGCATAGGAGACCTCGGTGCACCGGGCGCCCCAGTCGGTGCGCCGGGTCCAGAGGCAGCCGACCACCCGGTCGTCCTCCCGCCGCACCACCGCGTAGTGGTCGCCGTCGCCGCTGTCACGCCGCTGCCGGGCCAGGTCGGTGCACCAGGCCAGCCCGTCGATCTGGCCGGACGTGTCGACCAGCGGCAGCCACCGCTGGGTCTGCCGGTCGGCGAAGACCTCGTCGGCGGCCTTCGCGTCGGCGGCGGTCAGCGCCCGTACCTCGGTGCGGGGCGTGGAGACCGTCAGCGCCGGGAAGCGGCGCACCGCCACCTGGCCGATCACGCGGGCACCCCGCCGAGCCGGGCGGTCGCGGGGTCGGCCGCCGCCTCCGCCGCCGCGTCGACCAGCCGGGCGGCGAGCTGCGGGTACGCCGCCCAGTGCACGGTGAGCTGCGAGGCGTGCACGCCCCGCCAGACGAAGCCCTCGGGCGCCCCGCCGTCCCAACTCCAGGCCGCACGCGCGCCGGCGCGCGGGGTGAGCACGGCACGGTGCTCCTTGTGCCCGGTCACCACCGTGCCCGCCGGCGCCACCACGCCGTCGGTCAGGGCGGTCGCCTCCCGGTAGCCGACGACCAGGCCGTCCCGGCTGGTCCCGACCGCGTCGAGCACCCCGCACATGGGCAGCCCGTCCAGCTCCCGGGCCAGCCAGAGCAGGCCGGCGCCCTCGGCGACGACCGGCCGCCCGGTGCGGGCCAGCTCGGCGACCGCGACGCAGAGCCGGCGGTTGGCGGAGAGCTGCTCGGCGTACGACTCGGGAAGCCCGCCGCCGACGACCAGCGCGGCGGCACCGGCGGGCAGCGCCTCGTCGTGCAGCGGGTCGACCGTCACCACGTCCGCGCCGGCCGCGCGGAGCAGCTCCGTGGCCTCGGCATGGCCGTAGCTGCCGCCCGCCGCCCCGGCGACCGCGACGACCGGGCGCGGGCCGGCGGCGGGCCGGTCGGCCGCGGGCGACCACGGCGGCGTCGGCAGGGGCGGGGCGGAGCGGGCCAGCCCCAGCAGCCGGTCCAGGTCGACCGTGGCGGCGACCGCCTCGCCGAGCCGGCGTACGGCGCGGGTGGCCTCACCGGTGCGGGCGAGCGCGGGTACCGCCCCGTGCCGGCGCGGCGGCAGCACCGCCGGCAGGTCGTGGCGGCGCAGCACCCCGTAGACCGGTACGCCGATGTCGTCGAGCGCCGCGCGCAGCAGCTCCTCGTGCCGCGCCGAGGCCACCCGGTTCAGGACCACCCCGCCGAGCCAGAGCCGCTCGTCGTACGCCCGGAAGCCGTGCACCAGGGCGGCCACCGACTGCCCCATCGCGGCGACGTCCACCGCCAGCACGACGGGGCTGCGCAGCGCGGCCGCCACGGCGGCCGTCGACTCGCTCTCCGGACGGCCGGCGAGGCTGTCGTACAGCCCCATGCTGCCCTGCACCAGCGCGAGCCCGGCGCCCGACGCCCCGTGGGCGACCAGCGGGGCGATCCGGTCGGCGCCGACCAGCCGGGGGTCGAGGGTGCGACCGGGGCGGCCCGCGGCCAGCCCGAGGTACGCGGCGTCGACGTGGTCCGGACCGATCTTGAACCCGGCGACGCCGACGCCCCGGTCGGCGAGCGCCGCGAGCAGCCCGATCGCCAGCGTGTTCTTGCCGTGGCCGGAGGACGGCGCACTGAGCACCAGGCGCGGCACGACGGTCATCATCGACTCCCTGCGGGGCGGCGGGGGAACCCTGCGGCGGGCCGACCGCGCGGTCCGCCCGCGTGACGATAGCCGACGCGGGCGGCAGGTGGCCGCCGCCGAGCGGACCTGTCGGGCGCGCGGCGCCGGGGCGGATCGGGGCCGCCGAGACCGGTGGCCCGGCGCGGACCGGGGCCGCCGAGGTCGCTGGCCGGCGCGGATCGGGGCCGCCGAGGGCGGTGGCCGGCGCGGATCGGGGCCGCCGAGGGCGGTGGCCCGGAGCACAGGGGTAGCCTCGTGGTCGTGTACCGGTTCCTGCTGACGCCGCGCTGGCTGGGCATCCTCGCGCTGACCCTGGTCGCCGCGGCGGTGATGGTGCTGCTCGGAAACTGGCAGCTGGACCGCTACCACGGGCGTACGGCGATCAACGAACGGATCGACGCCGGCCTGCGGATGGACCCGGTCCCGCTGCGCGACGTGCTGCCCGCCCCGACCGGCGGCAGCGGCACGGCCGGACCCGCGCCCGCCGAGGAGAGGTCCTGGACCAAGGTCACCGTGACGGGCCGGTACGACTCCGCGAACGTCGTCCTGGTCCGGGGCCGCGCCGTGGAGCGCACGGTCGGCTTCGAGGTGCTCACCCCGCTCGTGCTGGCCGACGGCACGGCGGTGCTGGTGGACCGGGGTTGGATCCCGCCGGCCCCGGGCGGCGACGCGACCGTCCAGCCGGACGTGCCGCCCGCCCCCACCGGTGAGGTCACCGTGACGGGCCGGGTGCACCTGAGCGAGAGCGGCTCGGTCGGCGTCACCCGGCGCGACGGCAGGCTGGAGACCCGGCGGATCGGCGTGCCCCGGCTGGCCCAGGAGCTGCCGTACCCGGTGCACGGGGCGTACCTGCTGCTGGACGAGCAGACCCCGGCGGCCGACCCGACCTTCAAGGAGGTGCCGGTCGGGCACACCAACAACTGGCAGAACTTCGGCTACGTCGTGCAGTGGTGGATCTTCGCCGCGATGACCCTCTTCGGCTACGGCTGGGTGGCCCGTCGGGAGGCCCGCCGGCTGGCCGGCGTGGGGCAGGAGCGGCCCACCGACCGCGCCGCGGAGCCGGCGTCGCACAGCGTCGCCTGAGCGACGCGGTCCGCCGCGCCGTCCCGGGCGCTGGACGGACGATCCGGGGTTCCTCGGCCGCACCGGTCCCGTTGTAGGGTCCGCTAATGATCAATTTGTGTGGGGGTTCGCGGTGACCCCTGATCCCACCATGCCGCTGCCGCCCTCGGAGCCGGCGACTCAGCCGCACCCGACGACCGATCCCTGGGCAGCCGCCCCGGTCTCGACCGGCCACCAGGCGCCGCCGGCAGCGCCGCACCACCTCGCACCGCCGTTCCCGGGCCCGGACTTTGCCTCGCCGGCCGAGCCCTACTCCGCCCCGCCGGCAGCCGCGCAGTACTCCGCCCCGCCCGCCCAGCCCTACTCCGCCCCGCCGGCAACCGCGCAGTACTCCGCCCCGCCCGCCCAGCCCTACTCCGCCCCGCCCGCCCAGCCCTACGCGGCGGCACCCGGTTCGGATCTGGTCCGGCCGGGACCG
>NZ_JBFAVI010000161.1:0-16088 GCF_040679695.1 Micromonospora sp. NPDC052213 | reverse complement strand
CGCGACGCCGCCGCGCACGGCGTGGCCGGCCGGGCGGTCGGCCAGCGGGCGCTGCGCGACGCGCTGCTCGACCACGTGCCGGTGGTGGTCACCCCCGACGACCCGCCCGGCGAGCCGGTCGAGGTCACCCAGCGGATGGTCCAGGGGTTGGTCCGGATGGGCTTCCTGGGCGCCGCCGGGGAGGCTGCCGGCGCGACCGGCGCGGGCGACGTCCAGGTGCGTACGGTCGGCCGTTGGGTCGGACTCGTGGGACCTTACGGAGCGACCTGGTCGCAGAAGGCTACGGATCTTGCCGTGCGGCCCCTCTGAGGTCATCCGTTCGGATGACCCGTGGTCATTCTTCTGTCCTGGGGCTGTCGTTGGGGGGGTGCTTCAACCCGGCTGTCCGGGTACCGTCCATCCTCGGATCCAACGCACCGTAGGCGGCTGGATCCGCTGGGGAGTGAGGTGCGCGAACGATGCCGTGGTGGTCATGGCGCCCCGGTCCCGCCAACGGTGGCGGCGATCCGGACAGTCGGAGCGGGATCACAGTGGAGGGCACCGTCCGGGTCGGACCACCGGCCCCCCGTCAGCCGGGAGACGACTGCCCGGCGGCCGAGCGACCCGTGATGGCCGACATGCCGGCCACCGTCGAGCCGGTCACCCTGCGTCGCGTCTGCGACGCGCTCGACCTGCTCGACGTGCGCTACCTGGCCGACGGCGACGGGAACCTGCTGGCCATGTGGGAGCGGCACGCGGTGCTGGTCACCCTGGAGGGCCCCGAGGACGAGATCCTGGTGATGCGGGCCCGTCCACACGCGACGGTGCCGCCCGACTGGGCCGACCGGGCCTACCGGGTGGTCAACGAGTGGAACCACACCCGCCGCTTCTGCAAGGCCTACATCGGCGACCCGACGGAGCGCGGGCAGCTGCCGATCTACGCGGAGCTGCAGGTGCCGTTCGGCGCCGGGGCGCACGACGCGCTCCTGGTCGAGATGCTCGACTGTGGCGCGGCGGTGGCCACCAGCTTCGTCGACTGGCTGCACGACGAGGGCGCCCTGCTCTGAGTCGAGGTCGTCCTGCTCCGAGCCGAGGCGGCCGTGTTGCGAGCGGAGACGGTCTTGCGCCGAGCCGAGACCGTCCGGGGCCGACGCGGCCTGCCCCGAGCCGACCCCCGTGCCCGGCGCGCGGTCAGGCGGGCCCGGCCGGGTCCTCCATCATGTTGACCATGAAGTACGCGGCCCGCTCCAGGTAGTCCCAGAGCGCGGTGGCGATCTCCGGCGGCAGGTCGAGCCGGTCGACGGCGCGGCGCATGTGCAGCAGCCACGCGTCCCGTTCGGCGGCGCCGATCCGGAACGGCGCGTGGCGCATCCGCAGCCGGGGGTGCCCGCGCTGGGCGGAGTACGTGTGCGGGCCGCCCCAGTACTGCATGAGGAACAGGGCCAGTCGGTCCGCGGCGGGGCCCAGGTCCTCCTCGGGATACATGGGACGCAGCAGCGGATCGGTGGCGACCCCGGCGTAGAACTCGTCCACCAGCTTGCGGAAGGTGGGCTCGCCGCCCACCGCCTCGAAGAGGGTCATCGACGCGCCGGGACGGTCGGACTCACCTGCGGGATTCACCGTTCCATCCTGCCAGGTGCCATCCGCGGCGTCGGGGGGTGGCGGCTGTGCGTCAGCTCACCGCGTGCCGCTGGTAGCCCGGCTCGCCCGGCCGGCCGCCCACCGGATCGCCGTCGAGCTGCTCCGACGGGCCGCGCCGGCCGTCCCCCGACGGCCCCGTCTCCGTACCGGCACCGGCGGCCAGCGGGACCGCCGTGCCCGCTGTCGCCCTGCCCGCCGCCTCGGCCCCCGCGACGGCCGCGTCGACGGCCGGCCGGCTCGGCCAGCGCAGGGCGACGAGCGTCATCAGCAGGACGCCGACCGCGCTCCACACCCCGACCACGATCGGGATCGGGTAGCGCTCGGACAACAGCCCGGTGATCAGGACGGCCAGGCCCTGGATCACCTGGAGGCCGGTGGCCATCACCCCGAAGGCGCGCGCCCGGAAGCCGGCTGGCAGGGCCCGGACGAAAAGGCCGTTGGCCACGGGGAGCATGCCGGCGACCGCGAACCCGGAGGCCGCGGCGAGCAGCGCCACCACCAGCGCCGGCGGGTCGAACAGGGCGGGCACCAGGGCCAGCGGGGAGAGCACCGCCAACGGCCGCATCATGGTCAGCCGCCGGTCCGACCCGAACGCCCGGCCGACCACGAGGCCGCCGACGATGAAGCCGACGGGGCTGGCCGCCATGATGATCGCCTGGGCGGTGCCGGCGTCCAGACGACCGGCGTGCTCGCTGGCCCAGGCGGCGGCCAGGCCCTCCGGCACCACGGAGAAGAGCATGGCGGCGAAGACCAGGACGGCGATGGCCCGCAGCACCGGGGTGCCGAACACGATCTGGAAGCCCTCCGCGGTCTCCCGCAACAGGTGGCTGCGGTGGGCGGCCGTCATCGCCGGCGGGCGGTCCGCCACCCCGAAGCGGACCAGCGCGGCCGACAGGGCGAACGTCGCCGCGTTGATCAGGAGCGCGACCGTGGGGTTGAAGGCGGCGATGGCCGCGCCGGCGAGGTAGCCGACGACCTGGGCGGCCTGGCCCACGCTGCTGTTGATCGACAGCCCCAACACCAGCCGGTCCCCGGTGAGGATCAGGGGGATCAGCGCGGACTTGGCGGCCTGGCTGGGTGGGTTGGCCAGGGTGGTGGCGAAGAGCAGCGCCAGGATCAGCGGGACGGGAATGCCGGGGATGGCGATGCCGACCATCAGCACCATCCGGACGAGGTCGCAGACCACCATGACCTGCCGGTAGCGGTGCCGCTCCGCGAGCGTCGCGAGCAGGGGGCCGCCGACCAGCCAGGGCAGATAGCTCACCGCGAACGCGGCCGCGGAGAGCGCGACCGACCGGGTCGCCTCGTAGACCAGCAGGGTGACCGCGGCCTTGGCGATGTAGTCGCCGATCCAGGAGAGAGCGCTCGCCGTGAAGACGGCGCGGTATTCGCGATCGACGAACACCTCACGGAAGGTTGCCGGCCCTTCCGGGGATGGTCGCTCGTCGGGCACCGTCGCCTCCATCGTTCCCGGGGCGGTCCACTCGTGATGGACGGGCCCGAGAACCGTCGTCAGATTCACGGATCAGCGAGGACGTGATCACGCTCTGGGGGAGCGCGTGCACCGGATTCTGCCCGATCGTCTGACAACTGGCTAGGGCGAACGGATTGATCGTCGCATCTCCGACTGAACGAACGGACGATACCCGAGGGGCCGCCCGGACCGCGACCCCCGCCGATGGACTCCCGGCCGGCTCAGGTCGCGCCGCCCTGCCCGGTCTCGCCGGGGGCGGCGATCGGCACGCCGGGATAGAGCCGGGCGGCCGCGATCTTCGCGGTGATGCCGGAGTTCTCCAGCGCCTCGGCCAGCCGGCGCCGCAGCTCCCGGCCGACCGCGAACTGCCCGTCGGCGGTCGTCTTGACCACCGTACGGATCACCGCGCCCTCGACCGTCATCTGCTCGACGCCCAGCACCTCGGGCGCCTCGACGATCTCCGGCGCCAGCTCCGGGTCCACCGCCACCGAGGCGGCCGCGGTCCGCAGCACCGCCGTGGCCTGCTCGGTGCCGGCGAAGCCGATCGGCAGGTCCACCACGACCAGGGCCCAGCCCTGGCTCTTGTTGCCCACCCGGACGATCTCGCCGTTGCGGATGTACCAGAGCACGCCCCGCCCGTCGCGGACGGTGGTGACCCGCAACCCGACAGACTCCACCACGCCGGTCGCCTCGCCGAGGTCCACCGTGTCGCCGACGCCGTACTGGTCCTCGATCAGCATGAACAGGCCGGCGAGCAGGTCCTTGACCAGGCTCTGCGCGCCGAAGCCGAGCGCCACGCCCGCGATGCCGGCGCTGGCGAGCAGCGGGGCCAGGTCGAAGCTGAACTCCTTGAGCACCATCAGCACCGCGATGCCGAAGATGAACGCCGTGCTGAGGCTGCGCAGCACCGATCCGATCGCCTCGGCCCGCTGGCGGCGCCGCTCCGGGACGAACTCGCCCGGCTCGGCGGCGGCGGTGGGGATCCGTTCGCGCAGGGGCCGCAGCATGGTGGGCACGCCCGCGTCGGTGGTGGTGCGCACCAGCCGGCTGATCGTCCGGTGCACCAGCCACCGGGCGGCGACCGCCAGCAGCAGGATCATGACGATCCGCAGCGGCTTGAGCAGGATCCAGTAGCTGCCCTCGGCGAACCACACCGAGTTGGTGATGTCGAAGACGCTGCGGCAGAGCGCGTCGTCCAGGCAGGTCGGCGACGGGTCCGGCGTCGGCGCCTCGACGGCGGGCAGGGCGAGCGGCGGGAGGCTGGCGGTCACGCTGTCTTCGTACCGCACCGCGGGCCGCGTATTCCCGCCGACCCTCCGGGCCGTGACCGGGGCCCCGCGCGGCGCGGGTCGCGGCGGCCCGTACGAGGGCGAACCGGTCATCGTGACAGACGGGGGAAACGCTTCCGGAGGGACCCCCGGATTAGTACGTGCAATCCGGGGGCCGATCAGGGACGATGGGCGCACGGACGTCGGTGATCCGGCCGGCGTCGGCCGCGGTGGGTCGCTGTGCCCGTTTCCCGGTCGGCGGTGGTGAGTGCGGGGCCGCTGAACCGGGAGGGTGATCGCGATGCCTGACATACGACCCACGGTGGGCTCCGGTGCGCTGGTCCTCAACGCCACCTACGAGCCGCTGTGTGTCGTGTCCGTGCGTCGTGCCGCCATCCTCGTGCTCTCCGCCAAGGCGGTCTGCGTCGCCGACGGCGACGGCGTCCTGCACAGCGCCCGCAACGCGCTGCCGGTGCCGTCGGTCGTCCGGCTCACCCGCTTCGTGCGGGTGCCCTACCGCACCCACGTCGGGCTCTCCCGGCGGGCGATCTTCGCCCGGGACGGCTGGCGCTGCGCCTACTGCCGGGGCCCCGCCGAGACCATCGACCACGTCTTCCCGCGCAGCCGTGGCGGCCGGCACGCCTGGGAGAACGTCGTCGCGGCCTGCGCCCGGTGCAACCACACCAAAGGCGACAAGACCCCGGCCGAGCTGGGCTGGCGGCTGCACGCGCTGCCGGCCGCCCCGAAGGGCACCGCCTGGCGGGTCCTCGGCCACCGGGCGCCCGACCCCCGCTGGGCCGACTGGCTCGACCTGCGTGAGCCCGAGGCCGCCTGACCCGCGAGGCCGCCCCGGTCAGGCGGTGCGGGATCGGACGAGGGACGCGAAGACCACCACGTTGTCGGCGTAGCCGGTCTCCCCGCCGACCCAACGCCCGCCGCAGGTGATCAGGCGTAGCCGGGGGCGGCTGAAGTCGCCGAAGACCTCGTCGACGGGTAGCCGCTCCTTGCCGAAGCGCTCGACCGTGTCCACCTCGAAGACCGCCACCGAGCGGTCGGCGCGGGTGACCTCGATGGGGTCGCCCTCCCGCAGGTCCCGCAGCTTGTGGAAGACCGCCGGCCCGGTCGAGGTGTCGACGTGCCCGACGATGACGGCCGGGCCGTACTGCCCCGGGGTGGGGCCCTGGTCGTACCAACCGGCCTCCTGGGCGCGGGCGGCGTCCGGCACGCCGATGCTGCCGTCCGGGGCGATGCCGACGTCGTGTACGGGCGCCCGGACGTCGATCGGGTCGATGGTGATGTCGACGGGAGGGCTGGCGGGCAGCACCGGGAACTTCTTCGGCGGTGGCCGCAGCCCCGCGATGAACCGGTCCGGCAGCACGCTCACGCCGGCGACCCGCTCCACGGCGAGCATCGCGATGATCAGCACCATCAGCGTCCCGATCACCAGGACCGGGAGTCCGGGGTTCCGGCCGGGCGCCAGCCGGCGACCGGCGGCAACCCAGCGGTGCCGGGGTCGGGTGGGCAGCGGCCCGACCGCCGGGTCGGTGGTGGCGACGCTGGCCGACACCGTCTCCCCGGCCACCCGCCGCAGCCGGCGGACGGTGGCGGCCGCGGCCCGGCGGGACGCCCGCAGCGCCCGCCGGGTGGTCGCCCGGACCCGGCCCGGGTCGGATCGCCTGACCCGGCCCGGGTCGGATCGCCTGGTACGCCTCTGGGAGCGGGCCATGGCGGCGGGGGGTCAGGAACCGGTCCCGGTCCGACGACGGTTGCCGAGGAATCCGAAGCCCACGGCCAGGGCCACCGCGGCGAGGCCGCCCACCAGCAGCACCGAGCGGGTGCCCGTGCCGCCGGCGGTGCCGCCGCCCCCGGTCGCCGGCCCCTTCGTGGGCTGCTCCATGTTCAGCACCGTGAGCGTGGTCGTCGCGGTGTTGCCGTTCTCGCAGCGCAGGTCGACCGGGAAGTCCCCGGGCTGCTTGTTGCCCGGGATCGTGGCCTGGGCGGTCAGGAAACCGTTGTCGGGCCGCAGCACCACCGGTCCCCCGAAGGCGTCGGAGCGTACGGTGGCCTGGCGGTTGTTGGCGTTGTCGCAACTGGCCCGGATCCTGACCCGGGTGCCGGCCTGGGCGCTGTTGGGCACCACCTCGACGAAGGTGTTCTCGCCCGCCCGCGCGGGCGCGGGCGCGATCGTGATCAGGACGAACGCCCCGACCAGCCCCAACACGGACAGGGCGCTGGTCAGGGCACGTGTGAACGCTGTGAACACCGGCATGATCCCCCCTTCCGGTGACGATCACCGGAATCCTCCCCGGGCAACAGCGCCTGCTTTCCCGCTGGCCCCGGGGCAAACCCGGATCGCGGTCAGCGGTGGCGGGGGGAGGAGAGCGGGGTGACGGGGTGCCAGTCCAGCGGGGTGGACAGGACCATCGTGCTGGACGGCTGGCCGTACGGGGCGAGCCGGTCGATGACGGCCTCGAACTCCCCGATCGACCCGGCCGCCACCTTCAGCATGCTGCACGCGTCGCCCGTGATGCGGTGGATCTCCAGGATCTCCGGCCACCCCGCGACCTCGGGGTCGTGCAGGATGCACCGCGAGCCGTAGCAGGACATCCGGATGAACGCGACCACCGTGCGGCCGGCCCGGGTCAGGTCGACGTGGGCGTGGTAGCCGGCGATGATCCCGGCCTCCTCGAGCCGGCGCACCCGCTCGGCCACGGCCGGCGGCGACAGGTGCACCCGCCGGGACAGCTCGCTGAAGGAGAGGCGCGCGTCGGCCTGCAGCTCCCGCAGCAGCGCCCAGTCCATGTCGTCCATGAGGCGACCTTACTTTCTCCAAGCCGAATCGCGCTCGCACCTTCCGCGCCGCAGGTCGGAGGGCGGTAGAGCCGTTGATCCGGCATTCCATCTGCCCGTTCCACCGCGAGATCATGTCGGTCACCCGGCCCGGTCAGGTCGGCGCACCCAGCGAGCAGAGGAGGAGCGGTGGAGCAGACGGACCTGCGGGCGCCCACCCGGGCGGCGGTACGCCCGGTCACCCCGGGGCAGCGCGCCGCCCGAGCGGCCCGCAACGGCGGGGAGCCGACCCTGGAGTTCGCCGAGCGGGTGCCGTACGACGCGTACGTGCAGGCCAGCACGCTGCACCGGCTGCAGCGACCGCTGAGCGACGACCCGGGCGAGATGTCCTTCCTGATGGTCAGCCAGATCATGGAGCTGTACTTCGGGCTGACCTGCCACGAGCTGCGCGAGACCCAGCGGCTGCTGCGTGCCGACCGGGTGTGGGACGCGCTGGCCCCGCTGCGCCGTGCCGCCCTGCACTTGGAGGCGCTGAACGCCGCCTGGAAGGGGCTGCGCTGGATGACCCCGGCCGACTTCAACCGGTTCCGCAACCTGCTGGGCGAGGGCTCCGGCTTCCAGTCGGCGATGTACCGGCACCTGGAGTTCCTGCTCGGGCTCCGGGACGAGGCGCTGATCCGGCCGTTCCGGCGCCAGGCCGAGGTGTACGCCGAGCTGCGGGCCACCCTGGCCGCGCCGAGCGTCTGGGACGACGTGCTCGCGCTGCTCGCCCGGCACGGCCACGACCTCCCGGCCGACCTGCTGGACCGGGACGTCGCCGTCGAGCACGAGCCGCACGCCGCCGTCGAGGCGGCCTGGGTGCGGATCTACGCCCACGCCGGGCCGGACAACCACCTCCGGCTGCTGGGCGAGGCGCTGACCGAGGTCGCCGAGCAGTTCGGCGACTGGCGACAGCACCACGTCAAGGCGGTGCAGCGCACAATGGGCGCCAAGGTCGGCAGCGGCGGCTCCGCCGGACTGGCGTGGTTGCAGCGCAGCATGGCCCGGGTGGTCTTCCCCGAGCTGTGGTCGGCCCGGACCGCGATGTGACCGGAGAGCGAGACACCCCATGAACACCCCCGCACCAGACTCTTCCGGGTTCGCCGCCGGCGAGGCCGAGGCGCACCGCCGCGACGCCGCCGACCCCGGGCACCGCCACCTGTTCCACGTGCCGGCGGCCGACGGCGGCCGCTACCCCGAGGCCGCGTACCTGGCCGGCAACTCCCTCGGCCTGCAACCGCGGGCCACGCGTGGCGAGCTGCTCGCCGACCTGGACGCGTGGAGCCGGCTGGGGGTCGAGGGCCACCTGGAGGCGGAGCGCCCCTGGCTGCCGTACCACGAGCTGCTGACGGCGCCCGCCGCGCGACTGGTCGGCGCCGCCCCGGCGGAGGTCGTGGTGATGAACTCGCTGACGGTGAACCTGCACCTGCTGATGGTCAGCTTCTACCGGCCGGCCGGGGCGCGGACCCGGATCGTCATCGAGGACAGCGCCTTCCCCTCGGACAGCTACGCCGTGCGCAGCCAGGCCCGCTTCCACGGCCTGGACCCGGACGCCACCGTCGTCCGGTTGCGCCCCCGCGCCGGTGAGGACACCCTGCGCACCGAGGACGTGACCGACTACCTGGCCGCCGAGGGCGACCGGGTGGCGCTGGTGCTGCTCGGCGGGGTCAACTACCTCACCGGCGAGCTGATGGACATTCCGGCGATCACCGCCGCCGGCCGCGCGGCGGGGGCCGTGGTCGGCTGGGACCTGGCGCACGCCGCCGGCAACGTCCCGCTGGCCCTGCACGACTGGGACGTCGACTTCGCCGCCTGGTGCTCCTACAAGTACCTCAACTCCGGGCCGGGCGCGCTGGCCGGCGTGTTCGTGCACGAGCGGCACCTGGGCGACCCCGGGCTGCCGCGCTTCGAGGGCTGGTGGAGCACCGACGCGGCGACCCGGTTCGAGATGACCCCGGTCTCCCGCCCGCCGGCCACCGTGGAGGCGTGGCAGGTCTCCAACCCGCCGATCTTCGCGATGGGCCCGGTGCGGACCTCACTGGAGCTGTTCGACTCCGTCGGCATGCCGGCGCTGCGCGAGCGCAGCATCCGGCTCACCGGCTACCTGGCAGGGCTGCTCGACGAGGTGACCGCGGACCGCCCGCTGACCGTGGTCACCCCGCGCGAGCCCGAGCGGCGGGGCTGCCAGCTCTCGGTGCGGATCGGCGCGGGCAGCGCCGCCGGGCTGGCCAAGCGGCTGCGGCACGAGCACGGCGTCATCGCCGACGCCCGGGAACCGGACATCATCCGGTTCGCCCCGGTGCCGCTCTACTCCACGTACCACGACTGCTGGCGGGTCGCCGACGCGCTGGCCACCACGGTGGAGGTCAAGGCATGACCGAGGAACGGGACGAGATCGCGGTGGTCGGCGCCGGCCTGGCCGGCTGCCTGCTGGCCTGCTTCCTGGCCCGCCGCGGCTACCCGGTGGCGCTCTACGAGCGGCGGCCCGACCCGCGTACCGGCACCGTCGAGCGGGGACGCTCGATCAACCTGGCGCTCTCCGAGCGGGGTCTCGACGCGCTGCGCCGCATCGGCCTCGACGGGCAGGTGCTCGCCGACGCGCTGCCCATGCGCGGCCGGATGGTCCACCCGGTCGTCGGGGAGCCGCAGTTCCAGTCGTACAGCGCCTCCGGCGACCGGGCGATCAACTCGATCAGCCGGGGTGCGCTGAACAACGCCCTGCTGGACGCGGCCACCGCCCTGCCCGGGGTGCGGACCGCCTTCGACCACCGGCTGGTCGGGCTCGACCCGGCCACCGGCGAGATGACCTTCGAGACTCCGGCGGGCAAGGTCGCGGCCAGCGCGTCGGTCGTGCTCGGCGCCGACGGCGCCGGCTCGGCGGTGCGCGGGCAGTTGCTGGCGTACGGGCTGTTGACCGAGAGCCTGGACTTCCTCGACTACGGCTACAAGGAGCTGACGATCCCGCCGCTGGGCGGGGACTTCGCCCTCGACCCGGACGCCCTGCACATCTGGCCGCGCGGCACCTCGATGATGATCGCCCTGCCGAACCCGGACCGCTCGTTCACCTGCACGCTCTTCTGGCCCACCCACGGCACCGCCAGCTTCGCCTCGCTGGGCAGCCCCGCGGCGATCGAACGGCACTTCGCGGAGCACTACCCCGACCTGCCGCCGCTCGCCCCGAACCTCGTCGACGACTACCAGCACAACCCGGTGGGCGTGCTCGGCACCGTGCGCTGCACGCCGTGGCAGGCGGACGGGCGGGTCGGCCTGCTCGGCGACGCGGCGCACGCCATCGTCCCGTTCTACGGCCAGGGCGCCAACTGCGCCTTCGAGGACGTCGTCGAGCTGGACCGCTGCCTGGACGAGTGCGCCGACGACTGGTCCGCGGCGCTGCCGCTGTTCCAGCAGCGGCGGCAGGCCAACGCCGAGGCCATCGCGCGGATGGCGCTGGCCAACTTCGTGGAGATGCGGGACAAGGTGGCCTCCCCGTTGTTCCAGGCCGGCCGGAAGGTCGAACACGCGCTGGAACGGGCGCTGCCGGGCCGGTACGTTTCCCGGTACGAGCTGGTGTCCTTCTCGACCACCCCGTACGCCGAGGTGGTGCGGCGCGTCCGCCGTCAGCACCGGGTGCTGGGTGCGGTGGCCGCCGGCGCGGCGGCGCTGCTGGCCGGCGCGGTCGGCGTGGCGATCAACCGAGGGAGGCGTCGATGACCGTCACCTGGGATCCCCGGCTGATGACCGGGCGGGCGCCCGACGGTCCGGGTCTGCTGCGCAACTTCGTCGGCGGCGAGTTCGTCGACGCCGGGCGCCGGTTCACCAAGCGCAGCCCGGTCACCGGCGAGCCGGTCTTCGAGGTCGTGGAGGCCGACCGGGCGCGCGTGGACGACGCCGTCGCCGCCGCGCGGGCGGCGCTGCGCGGGCCGTGGGGCCGGATGGGGGAGCGGGAGCGCGCCGAGGTGCTCCGCCGGGTCGCCGACGAGCTGGAGCGCCGCTTCGACGACCTGGTCACCGCCGAGGTCGCCGACACCGGCAAGGCCATCTCGCAGGCCCGCACCCTGGACATCCCGCGCGGCGCGGCGAACTTCCGCGCCTTCGCCGAGATCGTGGCGACCGCGCCGACCGAGTCCTTCACCACGGTCACCCCGACCGGCGGCCGGGCGCTGAACTACGCGGTCCGCAAGCCGGTCGGCGTGGTCGCGGTGATCGTGCCGTGGAACCTGCCGCTGCTGCTGCTCACCTGGAAGGTCGCCCCGGCCCTGGCCTGCGGCAACGCGGTGGTGGTGAAGCCCAGCGAGGAGACTCCCGCGTCGGCGACCCTGCTCGCCGAGGTGATGGCCGCCGCCGGCGTGCCGGACGGGGTGTTCAACCTGGTGCACGGCTTCGGCCCGGACTCGGCCGGGGAGTTCCTCACCCGACACCCGGGGGTCGACGCGATCACCTTCACCGGTGAGTCGGCCACCGGCGGCGCGATCATGCGGGCCGCCGCCGACGGCGTGAAGGCCGTCTCCTTCGAGCTGGGCGGCAAGAACGCCGGGCTGGTCTTCGCCGACGCCGACCTCGACGCGGCCGTGGCCGGATCCGTCCGCTCCAGCTTCACCAACGGCGGGCAGGTCTGCCTCTGCACGGAGCGGATCTACGTGCAGCGCCCGGTGTTCGAGGAGTTCACCGCCCGGCTCGCGAAGCGGGCCGGGGAGCTGCCGTACGGCTGGCCGGCCGACGAGGCCACCGTCAACATGCCGTTGATCTCGCACCAGCACCGCGCCAAGGTGCTCGGCCACTACGACCTCGCCCGCGCCGAGGGCGCCGAGGTGCTGGCCGGGGGTGGCACGCCGGCCTTCGGCGACGCCCGCGACGGCGGCGCGTACGTGCAGCCGACGGTGCTGACCGGGCTGGGCCCGGACGCCCGCACCAACACCGAGGAGATCTTCGGCCCGGTGGTGCACGTCGCCCCGTTCGACGACGAGGACGAGGCGTACGCGCTGGCCAACGGCACCGAGTACGGCCTGGCGGCGACGGTCTGGACGCGGGACGTCGGGCGGGCGCACCGGGCCGGGGCCCGGCTCGACGCCGGCATCGTCTGGGTGAACACCTGGTTCCTGCGCGACCTGCGCACCCCGTTCGGCGGGGTGAAGGCGTCCGGGATCGGGCGCGAGGGCGGCGTGCACTCGCTCGACTTCTACTCCGAACTCACCAACGTCTGCGTGGACCTGACATGACGGATTACGAAGCCGCGGCCCGGGAACTTGTCGAGGCGCGGGAGAACGGCAAACCCTGCCCGCCGCTGCGCGGGCGGCTGCTGCCCGAGGGGGACGTCACCTCGGCGTACCTCGTCCAGCAGCTCCAGGTGCGGCAGTGGTTGCAGCGGGGCCACCGCCGGGTCGGGGCGAAGATCGGGCTGACCTCGCGGGCGGTGCAGGAGGGCCTCGGCGTCTACCAGCCGGACTTCGGCGTGCTGACCGACGCGATGGCGGTGCCGGACGGGGCCGAGGTGGCGATCGACCGGCTGCTCCAGCCCCGGGTGGAGGCGGAGGTCGCCTTCGTGCTCGGCGCGGACCTGCCCGACGAGCGGGTCACCACCGCGGACCTGGTCCGGGCGGTCGACCACGTGCTGCCGGCGATCGAGATCGTCGACTCGCGGGTCGCCGGCTGGGACATCTCCATCGTGGACACCGTCGCCGACAACGCCTCCAGCGGCCTGTTCGTGCTGGGCACCACGCCGCGCCGCCTCGCCGACGTGGACCTGCGGCTGTGCGGGATGGTCCTCGAACACGCCGGGGAGCCGGTGTCGGTCGGCGCGGGCGCGGCCTGCCTGGGCAACCCGCTGCACGCGCTGGAGTGGCTGGCGCAGACGCTGGCCCGCTCCGGCGATCCGCTGCGCGCGGGCGACGTGGTGCTCTCCGGGGCGCTCGGCCCGATGGTGCCGGTGACCCCGGGCGCGGCGTACGAGGCGCGGGTCTCCGGCCTCGGCTCGGTCCGGACGTGTTTCTCGTCGTCGGAGGAGGCGGCATGACTGTCGGAGTGGCGGTGATCGGGTCGGGCAACATCGGCACCGATCTGATGATCAAGGTGCTCCGGCTGAGTGACAGCCTCCGGATGGTGGCGATGGCCGGCATCGACCCGGCGTCCGACGGCCTGGCCCGGGCCCGGCGCCTCGGCGTGGCGACCACCGCCGAGGGCGTCGACGGGCTGGTCGCGATGCCCGAGTTCGCCGACGTCGAGCTGGTCTTCGACGCCACCTCGGCCGGCGCGCACCGGCACAACGACGCGGTGCTGCGGGGGCACGGCCGCACCGTGGTCGACCTGACCCCCGCCGCCGTCGGCCCGTACGTCGTGCCCCCGGTCAACCTCGACGAGCACCTGCACGAGCGCAACGTCAACATGGTGACCTGCGGCGGGCAGGCCACCGTGCCGATCGTCGCCGCCGTCGGCCAGGTCACCCCGGTCGCGTACGGGGAGATCGTCGCCTCGATCGCCTCGAAGTCGGCGGGGCCGGGCACCCGGGCGAACATCGACGAGTTCACCGAGACCACCGCCCGGGCGATCGAGGTGGTCGGCGGCGCCGAGCGCGGCAAGGCGATCATCGTGCTCAACCCGGCCGACCCGCCGCTGCTGATGCGGGACACGGTCTACTGCCTCTGCCCGGACGCCGACGCCGACCGGGCCGCGATCGCCGCCTCGGTGGCGCGGATGGTGGCGACCGTCCAGGAGTACGTCCCCGGCTACCGGCTCAAGCAGGACGTGCAGTTCGACCGGGTCGACACGTACGTGCCGTCGCTGGGTCGGCACCTGACCGGGTTGCAGGTCTCCGTCTTCCTGGAGGTCTCCGGCGCCGGGCACTACCTGCCGGCGTACGCCGGGAACCTGGACATCATGACCTCGGCCGCGCTGCGCACCGCGGAGCGGCTGGTGGCCCTGCGCGCGGCGGTGACCGACCGCGACGCCGCCGTGGAGGTGACCGCATGACCGACCTGTACATCCAGGACGTGACGCTGCGCGACGGCATGCACGCCATCGCGCACCGCTACACCGTCGACCAGGTGCGCACCATCGCCGCCGCGCTCGACGCGGCCGGGGTGGCCGCCATCGAGGTGGCGCACGGCGACGGGCTCGCCGGCTCCAGCGTCAACTACGGCCACGGCGCGGCCAGCGACGCCGAGTGGATCTCGGCGGCGGCCGAGGTGCTGACGACCGCGAAGCTGACCACCCTGCTGCTGCCCGGCATCGGCACCATCGCCGACCTGAGGGCGGCGAAGGCGCTCGGGGTGACCAGCGTGCGGATCGCCACCCACTGCACCGAGGCGGACATCTCCGCCCAGCACATCTCCTGGGCCCGCGAGAACGGCATGGACGTCTCCGGCTTCCTGATGATGTCGCACATGAACGATCCGGCCGGGCTCGCCGCCCAGGCCAAACTGATGGAGTCGTACGGGGCCCACTGCGTCTACGTCACCGACTCCGGTGGCCGGCTGCTGATGTCCGACGTGGCCGAGCGGGTCGACGCGTACCGGCAGGTGCTGGAGCCGGCGACGCAAATCGGCATCCACGCCCACCACAACCTGTCGCTCGGGGTGGCCAACAGCGTGGTCGCGGTCGAGCACGGGCGGATCCTCGGCGACGGCCCGCTCGGCGCGCCGCACGGCCGGACGGTGCGGGTGGACGCCTCACTGGCCGGGCAGGGCGCCGGCGCCGGCAACGCGCCGCTGGAGGTCTTCGTCGCCGTCGCCGAGCTGCACGGCTGGAAGCACGGCTGCGACGTCTTCGCGCTGATGGACGCCGCCGACGACGTCGTCCGGCCGCTGCAGGACCGGCCCGTGCAGGTCGACCGGGAGACGCTCTCGCTGGGGTACGCGGGGGTCTACTCCAGCTTCCTGCGGCACGCCGAGCGGGCCTCGGACAAGTACGGCGTGGACGTCCGGTCGATCCTGGTCGAGCTGGGCCGGCGCCGGATGGTCGGCGGGCAGGAGGACATGATCGTGGACGTGGCGCTGGACCTCGCCGGCAAGGAGGAATCGTTGTGAGCGCGAGGAGTGAGCCGGTTTTTGCGAGCCCCGCAGTCGCGAACGGAGGTGGCACGGTGATCGGCCCGGACACGGCGGGGATCGCCGAACGGTTGGGCGTGGCGGCCGACACCGCCAGCGCGATCCCGCAACTGGCGGCCGAGGCCGGCCTGGACGTCGACGCCGCGTACGCGGTGCAGACCGCGCTGTTGCAGCGCCGGCTGGACCGGGGCGAGCGGCTGGTCGGGCTGAAGATGGGCCTGACCAGCAAGGCGAAGATGGCCCAGGTCGGCGTGGACGAGGTGATCTGGGGTCGGCTCACCGACACGATGCGGGTGCCGGACGGCGGCACGGTCGAGGTCGGCGACTTCATCCATCCCCGGGCCGAGCCGGAGGTGGCGTTCCTGCTGGACCGGCTCCCCGAGCCCGGCGAGCCGGTCGGCGACTTCACCGACGCGGTCCGGGCGGTCGCCCCGGCGATCGAGCTGATCGACTCCCGGTACGCGAACTTCACCTTCTCGCTGCCGGACGTGGTCGCCGACAACGCGTCGGCCGCCGCGTTCGTGGTCGGGCCGTGGTGCCCGGTGCCGGACGGGCTGGACAACCTGGGCGTGCTGCTGGAGGTCGACGGGCGGGTGGCCCAGGTCGGCTCGACCGCGGCGATCCTCGGTGACCCGCGCCGGGCGTTGGACGAGGGGATCCGCCTCGCGGGCCGGCACGGGGTGCGCCTGCGCGAGGGCTGGGTGTTCCTCGCCGGCGCGGCCACCGCCGCCGTGCCGCTGCGTCCGGGGGCGCACGTCCGGGCCGTGGTGGAGAAGCTCGGCACCGCGTCGCTGCGGGCGTCGTCGTGATCGGCGTCGGGGGTTCCGGGCAGCCCACCCGGCTCCGGGTGGTCAGACC
>NZ_JBFAVI010000160.1:0-16173 GCF_040679695.1 Micromonospora sp. NPDC052213 | reverse complement strand
TCCGGTCGCGGCCCCGGGGTCGGCGGCGGCCGCCACCGCGACGGTCGCCGACCTCGCCTCATCGGCACGACCCGGCGGGGGTGAGCCGTGATAGTCGCGAGTCTCCTGCTCATCCTCGTCGCGGTGGTGCTGCTGGTGGCCGGCCTGGCCGGTGGCTCCAGCGTCCTTCTCGTCGTTTCCATCGCGGCCAGCCTGCTGGCCGCCGTCGCGCTGGTCGTGGGCGCCCGCCAGGCGGCCGGCGACCGACTGGCGGCGGAGCGGCCGTCGCGCACTGAGCGGCCGTCGCGCACGGCGACCCGGCCGGCCGGTCCGGCCTTCGCGTACGGGCCGCCCGTGGAGGCGGAGATCCCCGTCCAGCACGTCCCACCGACGGTCGACGCCGGCGGCACCGGGTGGCGGCAACCGCCCGAGCCACCGGCGGCCGACGTCGGCTCCCGGGGCGCCGTGCCCGGCACGGTCGGGGCGTACGACGACGAGCCGGCGGCGCAGGACGTCACGCCGGCCGACGCCGCGCGGGTGGCCCGCCTCGACGCCGAGGTGCGGGTGGTCGACGGGCGCCCGCGCTACCACCTCGCCGGGTGCGCCCACCTCGTGGGCCGCGAGCACGAGTCGCTGCCGGTCGGCGAGGCCGTCGAGCTCGGCTTCACCCCGTGCGCCGACTGCGCGCCGGACACCGCCCTGCTCGCCGACGCCGGCCGGCTCTGAGCGGCCCGGCTCCGATGGACGACACGCTGACCGTGGCGGTCCGGGTGAAGCCCGGCTCCGCCCGCGCCCGCGTCGGCGGCCGCTTCGACGGCCCGCACGGGCCCGCGCTGGTGGTCGCCGTCAACGCGCCGGCTGTGGACGGCCGGGCCACCGAGGCGGCCCGGCGGGCCCTGGCCGGGGCGCTGGGCGTCCGGCCGGCTGCGGTGTCCCTGCGGGCGGGCGCGGCCAGCCGCGACAAGCTCTTCCTGGTCGAGGGTCCCGCACCGGAGCTGACCGAGGCGCTGCGCCGGCTGCGCGACGGGGCCGCCGGGTGACGTACGCCCGGGTCGGGCACCCGTGACGCCGGGGCTGGATCTCGCGCTGCTGGTCGGCGCGGCGGTGCTGCTGGTGGCGGTCGGGGCGGTGCGGCTGTCCACCCGGCTCGGGGTGCCGAGCCTCCTGGTCTACCTGGCCCTCGGCGTCGCCATCGGCGAGGCCGGGCTGGGCATCCGCTTCGACGACGCCGAGCTGACCCGGACCCTCGGCTTCTGCGCGCTCATCGTGATCATCGCCGAGGGCGGGCTGACCGCGCGGTGGAGCACGCTGCGCCCGGTGCTCGGGCTCGCCGCCCTGCTCTCCACCGTCGGCGTGGTGGTGAGCATCCTGGTCGTCGGCCTCGCCGTGCACCTGCTGCTCGGGCTGGACTGGCGGTTGGCGCTGCTCTACGGGGCGGTGCTCTCCTCCACCGACGCGGCCGCGGTCTTCGCCACGCTGCGCCGGCTGCGCCTGCCGCCCCGCCTGGTGGCGACCCTCGAGGCCGAGTCGGGGATGAACGACGCCCCGGTCGTGCTGCTGGTGGTGCTGCTGTCCCGGGAGGGGATCACCCACCCGTGGTGGTACGAGACCGCCCTGGTGAGCTACGAGCTGGGCGTCGGCGCGGCCGTCGGTTTCGCGGCCGGCGTCGGCGGGCGGTGGGCGCTGCGGCACGCCGCCCTGCCGTCGGCGGGGCTCTACCCGATCGCGGCGGTCGGGCTGACCGTGTTCGCCTACGCCGCCGGCGCGGTGCTGCACGCCTCGGGCTTTCTGGCCGTCTACGTGGCGGGGGTGATCCTCGGCAACGCCCGGCTGCCGCACCGGCAGGCCATCCTCGGTTTCGCCGACGGGCTTGCCTGGCTGGCGCAGATCGGGCTGTTCGTGCTGCTCGGGTTGCTCGTCACGCCGAGCCGGCTGGGCTCGGCGGTGCTGCCGGCGGTGGTCGCCGGGCTGGCGCTGGTGCTGCTCGCCCGGCCGCTGTCGGTGGCGGCGTCCGCGCTGCCGTTCCGGTTCGGCCTGCGCGAGCAGGCGTTCCTGTCCTGGGCGGGGCTGCGCGGCGCGGTGCCGATCGTGCTCGCCACCATTCCGCTGTCGGAGCGGGTGCCCGGCGCCGACCGGCTCTTCGACTCGGTCTTCGTGCTGGTGGTGATCTTCACGCTGCTGCAGACCGGCACCCTCGCCCCGGTGGCCCGGCGGCTGCGGGTGACCGCCCTGGCCGAGGCGGCGGAGATCCGGGTGGAGACGGCCCCGCTGGAACGGATGCGCGCCGACCTGCTCCAGGTGGAGGTGCCGCCCGGTTCCCGGCTGGCCGGGGTGCACGTCGACGAGCTGCGGCTGCCGCTGGGCGCCTCGGTGACGCTGGTGCTGCGGGACGGGGCGGGCGTCGTGCCCGGCCCGGACTTCCGGCTGAAGACCGGCGACAGCCTGCTGATCGTGGCGACCGCCGGGGTGCGCGACGAGGCGGAGCGCCGGCTGCGGGCGGTCAGCCGGCGGGGCCGGCTGGCCCGCTGGTTTGGCGAGTACGGCGAGGATCGCGACGGTTGATCTGCTAGCGTTCCTTTTGCCCCGATACGGTGCGACTCGGGGCCGAGCGGCGGTGCGTCGGAGCGGCACGTTGTCGGACGCCTGTACGTTCCGTATTCTTGCGAATCTCCGGAGTGCGCGGCCACGTCGCCGCGCGCCCCTTTTGTACTGGGGGGCGCCGATGTCGGCGGCCCCTGTCCAGGCGCCGCGGTCCGCCGCGGTTCCGCGGCCGAGGGAGCGACGATGGCGAAGCCAGCCGAGACCAGGACCGCCGGCCGCAAGCCGGTGGCGAAGGCCACCCGCAGCGCGGCGGAGACCGAGAAGATCCGGGCGGCCCTGGCGGCGCGGCGTGACGAGTTGCGTGCCGAGTACGATCAGACGCTGAGCGAGATCACCGAGCTGCAGCGCGACCGGCTGACCGACTCGGCCGGGGACGACCAGGCCGACACCGGGACGAAGACGTTCGAACGCGAGCAGGAGATCTCACTCGCCAACAGCATCCTGGAACGGATCACGCAGGTCGAGCGCGCGTTGGAGCGGCTCGACGAGGGTGGCTACGGCTGGTGCGAGCGGTGCGGCAACCCGATCCCGGTGGAGCGGCTCGCCGCGTTCCCGTCGGCCACCCTCTGCGTGACGTGCAAGCAGCTGGAGGAGCGGCGCTGAGGCCCGCTCCCCGGCGGCCATGGGAGGCGGCGCGCGAGCGCCGCCGCGAGCGTCGATGGGGAGCAGATGTCCGAAGCACCGCCCGCCGGGTCCGGCAGCGCTGAGCCGGGAGGCGGCACGCCCCGCCGCCGGGCCGTCACCATCCTGCTCGGCGTCGCGCTGACCGCCCTCGTGGCCGACCAGGTCACCAAGCACCTCGCCCTGCTCACGCTGTCCGACCGCGAGCCGGTCAAGCTGCTCGGCGGCGCGGTCTACCTCACCCTGACCCGCAACAGCGGCGCGGCCTGGAGCATCGGCTCGGACCACACCTGGGTCTTCCCGCTGATCACCCTCGGCGTGGTCGGCTGGATCCTCTGGATGGCCCTGCGGCTGCGCTCGCTGCCCTGGGCGATCTCGCTCGGCCTGGTGCTCGGCGGGGCGCTGGGCAACCTCACCGACCGGATCTTCCGCGCCCCGGGCTGGTTCGTCGGGCACGTGGTCGACATGGTCAGCCTCTTCGACCCGTACGGCCGGGTCTGGCCGGTGTTCAACCTGGCCGACAGCGCCCTGGTCTGCGGCGTGGTGCTCGCCGTCGTGCTGGAGTTGACCGGCCGCCAGCGCGACGGCAGCCGGATCGGCAAGGACGGGGCCACCGAGGCGACGGCGCCGGCCGACGCGGGGCAGCGGGAGCGGGCATGACCTCCGCCTTCGCCGCCGGCGGCGACCACCGCTCCCTGCCCCTGCCCGACGGTCTCGACGGCACCCGGCTCGACCAGGCGGTGTCGCGGCTCTTCGGGCTCTCCCGCACCGCCGCCGCGGCCCTGGTCGACGCCGGCGACGCGCTGGTCGACGGGGTGGTCCGGGCCAACTCGTACAAGGTCAGAGCCGGCTCCTGGCTGGAGGTGACCCTGCCCGCCCCGGCCGCCCCGCCCACCGTGGTGCCGCAGGCGGTCCCCGGGCTGCGGGTCGTGCACGCCGACGACGACATCGTGGTGGTGGACAAGCCGGTCGGCGTCGCCGCGCACCCGAGCCCCGGCTGGACCGGCCCCACCGTGATCGGCGCGCTGGCCGCGATCGGGCACCGCATCTCCACCAGCGGCGCCGCCGAGCGGCAGGGCGTGGTGCATCGGCTCGACGTGGGCACCACCGGGATCATGGTGGTGGCCAAGAGCGAGCAGGCGTACACCGCGCTGAAGCGGGCGTTCAAGTACCGCGAGGTCGAGAAGCGCTACCACGCCGTGGTGCAGGGGCACCTCGACCCGCTGCGGGGCACCATCGACGCCCCGATCGACCGGCACCCCACCCACGACTACCGCTGGGCGGTGGTCTCCGGCGGCAAGCCGAGCATCACCCACTACGACACGGTGGAGGCGTTCCCGGCGGCGAGCCTGGTCGACGTCCGGCTGGAGACCGGCCGCACCCACCAGATCCGGGTGCACTTCTCCACCCTGCGGCACCCGTGCGTGGGCGACCTCACCTACGGGGCGGACCCCACCCTCTCCGCCCGGCTGGGCCTGGCCCGACAGTGGCTGCACGCCCGCTCGTTGAGCTTCCTGCACCCCCGTACGGGGGACGAGGTGCGCTTCGACAGCGACTACCCTGACGACCTGGGCCGGGCGCTCGAGATCCTCCGCGACTGAGCGTCGCCCCACCGCCAGACGATCCGACGAGGGGACGCACCCGTGCGCGCCGGCGACCCGCTGCGGCGATGGGACCAGCCACCGCTGTCCCGGCTGGCCGACGCCGTGACCCGGCCCGGCGACGGTCCGGCCCGGCCGCGGGTGCTCACCACGGTCGCGCTGCTCTCCTGCGCCGCCGTGCTGCTCACCGCCGTGTGGGCCGGCGACGACCGCCCGACCGGTGACCGCACCGTCGGCGAGGTGACCCGGGTCGGGGTGGCCCACGGCGGCTCGATCCCCGGCTACCTCCGTGCCGCCGCCGCCGACCTGGCCGCGCTGCCGCCCGCCGCCCCGGCGGCCGGCGACGGGACGTACGCCCTGGTCTCCCTCTCGTCCTACCTGACCCCGCAGGGGGCGGCGGCGATCCTCGGCGACGTGCCGGTCGCCGCCGTCCTCGGGCGGGTGCCGCTCGCCGACCGGCAGACCGAGATCGTCCGCATCCCCGCGCAGCGGGTGCCCGCCGACGTGGTCGCCGGGATGGCCGAGGTCGCCGCCCGCAAGGAGCGGGAGGCCGCCGACTACCGCGCCCGGTCCGCCGCGCTGACCGGCGGCGGGCAGGCCGAGCGCGAGCTGCGGCAGGTGTACGACAGCGGCGCCGAGGTGTCGGCGGCGGAGGCGGCCGCGTACCGCTCCGGCTGTGCCTGCCTCTACGCCGCGGTGGTCCGCGCCGAGCCGGTGGCCCTGCGCCGCCTGGCCGCCCGGCCCGGGGTGCGGGCGGTCGACCCGGCGCCCGAGGTCACCCGGCTCGACCGGACCGTCTTCACGCCGCCGCTGCCCGAGCAGCGGGAGGTCGCGCGCCCGCCGGCCGACGCCGGCCTCGCGGGAGCGGCCACGGGGGAAGGCGACCGGGGCACGCCCGCGACCCCGCCGGTGGGCGAAACGTCGGAACCCGCACCCGAGGTGACGGATTCGTCACCGGTCCGGACCGGCCCGGCATCCGGCGGAATCCCGCCGCCCACCCCGCCCACCTCGGCAGACGCCGCCGCCGGCGGCACCGGGGCGCCGGCGGGGTAACGGTGGACAGGACCGAAGGTGCGCGGACGGGTGTGGTCCGAATAGGGTTTCGTTCGTAGCCTGTCAGGCGGACGTCGATGGTGCTGGGAGGGCGAGCCGTGGAGGGCAGCGAGACCGGCTGGGCACGGCCGGCCGAACCGGCACCGCGGTGGCGGGCGCTGCTCGACCGGGCCCGGCACGGCGGCCGACCGGCCGAGCAGACCGAGACCGACCCGCGCGAGGTGCCGCCGGCCCCGCCCGAGCCGCTGCCCCGCCGGTCGTCGGGGAACGGCTACGCCGCGCGGGTGCCGGCCATCGGGCGGGCCCCCGAGCCGCCGCACGGCGCGGAGCCCCGCCCGCCGGGGTACGGCACGGAGTACGGCCGCCCCGCCGACGCCGGATACGGCCAACCCGCCGACGCGGGGTACGGCCGCTCGGGAGACGCCGGGTACGGCCGCCCCGCCGACGCCGGGTACGGCCGCTCGGGAGACGCCGGGTACGGCCGCTCGGCCGACGCGGGTTACCGGGCCGAGGCCACCTACCGGGTCGAGCCGGCCTACCGGGTGGACCCGGCCGAGCCGGCCTACCGGGTGGACCCGGCCGAGCCCGCCTACCGGGTGGACCCGGGCTACCCGGCCGAGCCGGACCACCGCGAGCCGCCGACCCACCGGCCCGAGCCCTCCCACGTGCCGACGCAGCGGCGCGGGCACGAGCCGGTCGAGTCGCGCTACGCGCTGCTGGACAACGGCTACCGGCACGAACCGCCCCCGGCCGAGTCCCGGTACGCCCCCCTGCTCGACGGCGGCTACCGCCCCGAACCCGCCTACCAGCAGCCGCCCCCGGCGGCGCCCGCCCCGCCCCCGGTCGCCGAGCGGGGCTACCCGGCCCACGTCGAGTGGCGCCCGCGCGGGGCGGAGAGCGAGCTGGAGCGCGCCGCCGGGGTGCTCCGCCGCGACCTGGGCACCCCGCGGGTGCTCGCGTTCGCCAACCCCAAGGGCGGCGTGCACAAGACCACCGCCACCGTGCTGGCCGCGGCGACCGTCGGCAGCGTACGCGGGCGGGGCGTGCTGGCCTGGGACGACAACGAGCTGCGCGGCACCCTCGGGCTGCGCGCCGGCAGCGCCCGGCACGCCCGCACCATCCGGCACCTGGTCGGCGACCTCGCGCACATCGAGATCAAGGAGGGCGCGGAGCTGCTGGAGCACCTCGACGACTATCTGCGGCACGCCTCCGACGGCTCGTACGACGTGCTGGCCGGCGAGGAGAGCCCCCGGTTCGCCCAGCGGCTCGACCAGTTCACCGTCCGGCGGGTGCTGGAGCTGCTGCGGCGCACCCACGACGTGATCTGCGTGGACACCGGCAACAACGTGGAGAGCGCCAACTGGCGTACCGTCATGCAGGCGGCCGACCAGCTCGTGGTGACCACGGTGCCGCGGGAGGACGCCGCGTTCAGCGCCGACTGGATGCTGGACCTGCTGCACGAGGTGGGCATGGGCGAGCTGGCCGACAACGCGGTCACCCTGATCTCCTGCCCCACGCCGGGCCGCTCCCCGCTGCAGGACGACCTGGAGCGCCACTTCGCCACCCGCACCCGCGCCGTCGCCGTGGTGCCGTACGACCCGGCGCTGGAGACGGGCTCCTCGATCGAGTACCAGCAGCTCCAGCAGGAGACCCGGCAGGCGTGGCTGAAGGCCGCCGCGGTGATGCTGGAACCGTTCGCCCGGTGAGCGGGTGTGCCGCCACCGGCCACCCGCGCCGCAGCCCGGCCTGAGAGGATCACGGGGTGAGCGCGGACACCCCCGAACCCGACCGGCCCGGCCGCCGACCCGACGAGCCGGCCGCCCCGGCAACGGCAGCCCCGGCGGAGCCCGCCGCCCCGGCCGAGCCCGCCCCCGCCGGCCCGTACGCCGCCCGCGAGGTCGACCAGCAGGTCGCGCGGGAGGCCGGCCCGGACGTCGCGTGGGAGGCCGGCCCGTACGCCCCGCCGCCAGCGGGCGCCGCGAGCCCGTACGACGGCCCCGGCGCGTTCCCCTACGGCGGCCCGGGCGCCGCCTACGGAGTCGGCCGACCGGTCCCGCCCGCCGAGCCCGAGCTGCCGCGTCGCCGGGCGGTGCGGCTCGCGGCGGGCGCGGGGCTCGCGCTGACCGTCCTGGGGGTGCCGCTCGGGCTGCTCTGGGCCGCGCTCGCCCCGGACACCCCGGTGCTCAAGGTCCCCGACGGCGCGATCTACGCCGAGCCGCAGCCGGAGCAGCCGGTCGCCGCAGACGGCTGGTTCAGCCTGCTCGGGCTGGGCTTCGGGGTGCTCGCCGCGCTCGCGCTGTGGTTCGTGCTGCGCCGCGTGCGGGGGCCCGTCGGTCTGCTCGCCACCGTGCTCGGCGCGTTCGGCGCGGCGCTGGTCGCCTGGCAGGTGGGCCGGCGGATCGGACTGGCCGGCTACCAGCGGCTGCTGGCGACCGCCCCGGACGGCCAGGCCTTCAGCAAGCCCGCGGACCTGCGGGCCGGCGGGATCGACCTGATCTTCGGCGTGCTGCCGGTGCCGCACGGCAACCTGCTGCTGCCCGCCTTCGGCGCGGCCGTGGCGTACACCCTGCTGGCGGGCTGGTCCCGCTGGCCGTCGCTGCGCCCGGAGCCCGAGCCCGTCGCCTCCGGGGTCAGTTGGGAGTCGGCGGGGACGCCAGCTCCGCCAGCGGCACCGGAACCGCCCGCACCTGGCGCAGCAGCGCCGCCTCACGGTTGAGCAGCCGCAGCTCGGCGCGGAGCCGGGCGGCGGTGTCGTCGATGGCGAGCAGCCGCTGGCGGTCGGCCACCGTCAGCGCCGCCGTCGCGGCGACCAGGTGGGAGAGCACCGTCGGGTTCTCCGGCAACTGCTCGGACAGCTCCTCCGGGTCGGCCCGGATCAGCCCCAGGTACTGCCGGAAGACCGAGATCACCCGGGCGGCGAGCAGGTCGGCGACCTCGTCCGGCCCGTCCGGCTCCGGCAGCCACTCCACCTCCGCGGTGAGGTAGGGCGCGGCCTCGCGGTCGACGTCGGTGACGCGGAACCTGCGCCGGCCCACCGTGACGATGTCGAAGCCCCCGTCGGGGCGCTCGGTGACCTGCCGCAGCTCGGCCGTGCAGCCCACCTCGTGCAGGGTGACGTCGCCGCCGCCGGGCACCGGCCGGCCGTCGGGGGCGGTGGGGGCGACCTCCCAGCCGGCCTGGATGGCCACCACGCCGAACTCGCGTGGGGCGCCCTCGGGGAGCCCGACCAGGTGCCGGACCAGGGCGCGGTAACGCTCCTCGAATATGTGCAGCGGCAGCACCAGGCCGGGGAAGAGGACCGTCCCGAGCGGAAATACCGGCAGCCGCGCAGTCACGCGTCGAGGGTAGCCCGATCCCGGCGCGGCGGCGTGTCCCGGCTCACCGTCCCGGCCTACGGGCGGCAGCGGTCGGCGTCCGGGCCGGCCGCCTAGACTCGCAAGGGTGTTGAACCGGATCGACCTGCGCGGCGGCGTCCGCGACCCGCGCCGCCTGCTGCCCCGTGCCCAGCTCGACGTCTCCGTGGCCGTCGAGAGGATCCGCCCGCTCGTGGAGGCGGTCCGGGAGCATGGTTACCCGGCGATCCGGGAGGCCAGCGAGCGGTTCGACGGGGTCTCGCCCGAGGTGCTGCGGGTGCCCGGCGAGGCGATCTCCGAGGCGGAGGGGACCCTCGACCCCGGGGTGCGCGCCGCGCTCCTCGAGTCGATCACGCGGGCCCGCAAGGTGCACGCCGACCAGCGGCGCACCGACCACACCACCCAGGTGGTGCCGGGCGGCACGGTGACCGAGCGCTGGGTGCCGGTCGACCGGGTCGGCCTCTACGTCCCGGGCGGCCTGGCGATGTACCCGTCGACCGTGGTGATGAACGTGGTGCCGGCCCAGGCGGCCGGGGTCCGCTCCCTGGTGGTGGTCAGCCCGCCGCAGAAGGACAACGGCGGCCTGCCCGATCCCCGGGTGCTCGCCGCGTGCGCCCTGCTCGGCGTCGACGAGGTCTACGCCGTCGGCGGCGCCCAGGCCGTCGCGATGCTCGCGTACGGGGCGGCCGTCGACGCCGGGGGCAACGCGCACTGCGACCCCGTCGACATGATCACCGGCCCGGGCAACATCTGGGTGACCGCCGCCAAGCGGCTGCTGCGCGGCGTCGTCGGCATCGACGCCGAGGCCGGCCCGACCGAGATCGCCATCCTGGCCGACGACACCGCCGACCCGGCGCACGTCGCGGCCGACCTGATCAGCCAGGCCGAGCACGACCCCCTCGCCGCCAGCGTGCTGGTCACCCCGTCGGTCGCGCTGGTCGACGCGGTCGAGCGGGAGCTGGCCCGGCAGGTGCCGGCCACCAAGCACGCCGAGCGGGTCACCACCGCGCTGACCGGCGAGCAGAGCGGCGTCGTCCTGGTCGACGACCTCGACGCCGGGCTGCGGGTGGTCGACGCCTACGCGGCCGAGCACCTGGAGATCCAGACCCGGGACGCCCGCGAGTGGGCGCTGCGCGTGCGCAACGCCGGGGCGATCTTCGTCGGCGCCTGGTCGCCGGTGTCGCTCGGCGACTACTGCGCCGGCTCCAACCACGTGCTGCCCACCGGGGGCTGCGCCCGGCACTCCTCCGGGCTCTCCGTGCAGTCCTTCCTGCGCGGCATCCACCTGGTGGAGTATTCGCAGGAGGCGCTGCGCGAGGTGGCCCCGCACGTGGTCACCCTCGCCGGAGTGGAGGACCTGCCCGCGCACGGGCAGGCGGTCAGCGTGCGCTTCCCGGGGACGGCGTCGTGAGCGGGCTCGACGACCTGCCGATCCGGGACGACCTGCGCGGGCTCACGCCGTACGGGGCGCCGCAGCTCGACGTCGCGGTGCGGCTGAACACCAACGAGAACTCCTACCCGGTGCCCGAGCCGGTGGTGGACGCCATCGGCAAGGCCCTCGCGGCGGAGCTGCGCGACCTCAACCGCTACCCGGACCGCGACGCCGTGGCGCTGCGCGCCGACCTCGCCGGCTACCTGGGCCACGGGCTCACCGTCGAGCAGGTGTGGGCGGCCAACGGCTCCAACGAGATCCAGCAGCAGCTGCTCCAGGCGTTCGGCGGGCCGGGGCGTACCGCGCTCGGCTTCACCCCGGCGTACTCGATGCACCCGCTGCTGGCGCTCGGCACCGGCACGCGGTGGGTGCCGGCCCGGCGCGGCGTCGACTTCGGGCTGACCGCCGACGAGGCGGTCGCCCAGGTCCGCGCGCACGCCCCGGACGTGGTCTTCCTCTGCTCGCCGAACAACCCGACCGGCACGGCGCTCGACCCGGCCGTGGTCGCCGCCGTGCTGGACGTCGCGCCCGGCATGGTGGTCGTCGACGAGGCGTACGCCGAGTTCGCCCGCCCCGGCACGGTCAGCGCGCTGGCGGTGCTGCCCGGGCACCCGCGGCTGGTGGTGACCCGGACGATGAGCAAGGCGTTCGGGTTCGCCGGCGGCCGGCTGGGCTACCTGGCCGCCGACCCGGCGGTGGTGGCGGCGGTGCAGCTGGTCCGGCTGCCGTACCACCTCTCGGCGCTGACCCAGGCCGCGGCCCGGGCGGCGCTGGCGCACCGCGACGCCCTGCTCGGCACGGTGGCCGCGATCATGCGGCAGCGCGACCGGATCGTGGCGGAGCTGCGGGGCCGGGGGCTGCGGGTCGCGGACAGTGACGCCAACTTCGTGCTGTTCGAGGTCGGGGGCGACCAGGCCGCCGCCTGGCGCACCCTGCTCGACGCCGGCGTGCTGGTCCGCGACGTCGGCCTGCCTGGCTGGCTGCGGGTCACCGCCGGCACCCCCGCCGAGACCGACGCCTTCCTCGCGGCCATGGAGAAGATCTAGTGGGAGTGCGAGGAGTGAGCTTGCGAGCCCCGCAGTCGCGACCGAGAGGCAGACAATGAGCCGGACCGCCCGGGTGGAGCGGATCACCAAGGAGACCAAGGTCCTCGTCGAGATCGGTCTCGACGGCACCGGCCGCGCCGAGATCGGCACCGGGGTGGGCTTCTACGACCACATGCTGCACCAGATCGCCCGGCACGGCGGCTTCGACCTGACGGTGCGCACCGTCGGCGACCTGGAGATCGACGCCCACCACACGATGGAGGACACCGCGCTCGCCCTGGGCGCCGCGTTCGACCAGGCGCTGGGTGACAAGGCCGGCATCCGGCGGTACGGCTCCGCCACCGTCCCGATGGACGAGGTCCTCGTCCGGGCCGCGGTCGACCTCTCCGGCCGCCCGTACGTGGTGCACGACGAGCCGGCGCTCGCGCCGTACATCGGGCCGGTCTACCCGACCAGCATGACCCGGCACATCTGGGAGTCCTTCGGCCAGGCGGCCCGGATCACCCTGCACGTGGACGTGCTGCGAGCGGCCCGCCCCGGCGGGCACCCGGACGCCCACCACGTGGTGGAGGCGCAGTTCAAGGCCGTCTCGCGCGCGCTCCGCGAGGCCACCGCGATCGACCCGCGCGCCGCGGGCGCGATCCCCAGCACGAAGGGTGCTCTCTGATGGGCGCGAGGAAGGCGGCACGGCGGAGCCCCGCAGCCGCGGACGGAGGGCGGAGCTGATGGGCGGGGTCCTGCCGACGTTGCTGCTGATCCTGGCCGGTGTGCTGGTGGGCGGCACCTGGTCGCTGCACAAGCAGGGCGCGCCGCGCGGCGCGGTGGTCGTGACCGCGCTGCTCGCCGTGCTGGCCACGGCCGGCGGCGTGCTCTGGCTGCTGCCCGGGGACGGCTCGTGAGCCGGCGGCTCGGTGGCGGCATGAGCGAGCGTCAGCGAGCGAGTCGTCAGTGCGGCGCCGTGGTGCCTCGTGCCGCCACCGAGCGAAGCGAGGTGGCGGCATGAGCAACGTGGTGGTGCTCGACTACGGGTCGGGCAACCTGCGTTCGGCGGAGCGGGCCCTGGCCCGCGCCGGCGCGGACGTGACGGTGACCGACGACCTGACCGCCGCCGCCGAGGCGGACGGGCTGGTGGTGCCGGGCGTGGGCGCGTTCGCCGCCTGCATGGCCGGCATCGAGGCGCTCGGCGCCGGGCCGGTGATCGCGGAGCGCGTCGCCGCCGGGCGTCCGGTGCTGGGCATCTGCGTCGGCATGCAGGTGCTCTTCGAGCACGGCGACGAGCACGGCGTGGTGACCAAGGGCCTCGGGCTGCTCCCCGGCGGGGTGACGAGGCTGGCCGCCGACCGCCTGCCGCACATGGGCTGGAACACGGTGTCGGCGCCGGCCGGGTCGGTGCTCTTCGCCGGGCTGCCCGCCGACAGCCGGTTCTACTTCGTGCACTCGTACGCCGTCGGCGACCCGGGGGCGCTGGCTGCCGCCGGCGCCACGGTCACCACCGCCCACCACGAGACCGACTTCGTGGCGGCCGTGGAGCGGGGCGCGCTGTGCGCGGCGCAGTTCCACCCGGAGAAGTCCGCCGACACCGGTGCCGCGCTGCTGGGCAACTGGCTCGCCACGCTCTCCACCGGTGACTGAGCGCCCGTCCGCCTCCGCCCGTCGGCGGGGCACGTCGTGAGCAAGGAGCGGGCCCGTCGCCGGGCGGCCCGGGAGGCCGAGGCGGCCCGGGAACGGGGCGTCCGGGAGCGGCGGGCGGCCCGGCGGGCGCGCCGGCGGGCGCTGGTCCGCCGGATCACGCCCGCGCTGCGGCGGCGGCGTACCGGCCGGCTGCCCCGGCACAGCCGCGGCGAGCGCGCCGCTATCGTGCTGCTGACCCTGGCGGCGATGGTCCTGATCTGGTCGCTCGTGGACGACCTGGCGCTGCGGATCGCGCTGGTCGTGCTGTTGCTGCTCGTACTGCCGGCGATCGTGGTGATCGCCCTGGACCGTCGCACCTGACCCGAGGAGAAGAATCGTGAGCCTCACCCTGTTGCCCGCCGTGGACGTCGCCGACGGCCAGGCCGTCCGGCTCGTGCAGGGCGCCGCCGGCAGCGAGACGACGTACGGCGACCCACTGGAGGCCGCGCTGGCCTGGCAGCGGGACGGTGCCGAGTGGATCCACCTGGTCGATCTCGACGCGGCGTTCGGGCGGGGCTCCAACGCGCACCTGCTGGCCGAGGTGGTGCGCCAGCTCGACGTGAAGGTGGAGCTTTCCGGCGGCATCCGGGACGACGAGTCGTTGCAGGCCGCGCTCGGCACCGGCGCGGCCCGGGTGAACATCGGCACCGCGGCCCTGGAGGACCCGGTCTGGTGCGACCGGATCTGCGGCGAGTACGGCGACCGGGTGGCGATCGGGCTCGACGTGCGGGGCCGTACCCTCTCCGCCCGGGGCTGGACGCGCGACGGCGGCGACCTCTACGAGGTGCTGGAGCGGCTGGACAAGGCCGGCGCGGCGCGGTACGTGGTCACCGACATCACCAAGGACGGCACCATGCGCGGGCCGAACCTGGACCTGCTGCGCGAGGTCTGCGCGCGCACGGACGCCCCGGTGATCGCCTCCGGTGGCGTCTCCACCCTGGACGACCTGCGGGCGCTGGCCACCCTGGAGCCGATCGGCGTGGAGGGCGTGATCGCCGGCAAGGCGCTCTACGCGGGCGCGTTCACCGTCGCGCAGGCGCTGGACACCCTGGCCGCGGCGTGACCGCCACCCGGCTCGGCTCCGGCGGCCCCTGGGAGTCCGTGTACGGCTACTCCCGCGTGGTCCGGGCCGGCGACCTGGCCTAGACCGCCGGGTGCACCTCCACCGTGGACGGCGTGGTCACCCACGTCGGGGACGCCGCGGCGCAGACCGCGCAGGCCCTGCGGATCGCCCTGGACGCGCTCGCCGAGGTCGGCGCGGCGCCCGGCGACGTGGTCCGCACCCGGATGTACGTCACCGACCGCGCGTACGCCGACGAGGTGGGCCGGGCCCACAACGCGGTCTTCGGCGCGGTCCGCCCGGCCGCCACGATGGTGGTGGTCGCCGGCCTGCTGGATCCGGACCACCTCGTGGAGGTGGAGGTGGAGGCGTACCTGGGCGACCGCTGAGCGCGGCCGGGGCATCCCGCTCCGGACGGCCGTGCGCGACCCGCCGTCCGGTCCTCGACCGACCCGGCCCGCCGGTGCCAGACTGAGCCGGTGAACGGGGCGGCCGTCGGTCGGGACACGGTGGTCGACCGCGCCTGGCGGGCTCTGGACGAGGGCCGGTCGGTGCTGGTGGAGGGCCCTGCCGGGATCGGCAAGACGGTCGTGCACCGGGCGCTGCTGGCCGCGGCCGGCCGGGCCGGCTGGCTGGTGCTGTCCTGCGCGCCGACGGAGACGGAGGCGGCGCTGCCGTTCGCGGCGCTCGCCGACCTGCTGGCCCCGCTCGCCGCCCGGGTGCCCGAGCTGCCCGCGCCGCAGCGCGCGGCGCTGGGCGGGGTGCTGCTCGCCGGCGACGAGGTGGCGCAGCCGGTCGACGAGCGGACGGTGGGCGCGGCCACCCGGTCGCTGCTGGACGCCGCCGCCGACCCGGCCGCGCCGCGGCTGCTGCTGGCCGTCGACGACGCCCCCTGGCTCGACCCGCCGAGCGAACGCGCGCTGCGGTTCGCGGTGCGCCGGCTGGTGCCCCGGGTCGCCGTCCTGGTCACCGCCCGGGCCGAACCCGCCGGGACGGATCCGGCCCCGCTCGGGCTCGACCGCGACGCCGCCGGCGCCCGACTCGACCGGGTGGCCCTCGGCCCGCTCGGCGTGGGGGCGCTGCACCACGTGCTGCGCACCGAGACCGGGACGGCGCTGCCCCGGCCCCTGCTGGTGCGGATCGCCGAGGAGGCCGGGGGTAATCCGCTGCTCGCCATCGAGCTGGCCCGGGCGGTCCTGCGGATGCCGCAGCTGCCGGCGCCCGGTGCCGACCTGCCGGCCGCGCCCTCGCTGCGGCAACTCGTCGCCGAGCGGGTGGCCGCCCTGCCGCCGGACACCCGGCACGCGATCCGGCTGGTCGCCCTCTCCGGCCTGCCCACCGTGGCGGGGCTGGCCCGGGCCGGGGTCCCGGCGGCCGCCCTCGACCCGGCCGAGGAGGCCGGCCTGGTCGCGGTGCGCGGGGAGGAGGTCGTGTTCACCCACCCCGTCTACGCGGCCGCCGTCCGCGACGACGTGCCGACGGGGGTGCGCCGCCGGTTGCACCGGCTGCTGGCCGACACCGCGACCGACCCGGACGAGCGGGCCCGGCAGCTGGCCCGGTGCGTCGCCGGCCCCGACCCGGCGGCGGCGGCCGAGATCGCGGCGGCCGCCGCGCGCCAGCGCAGCCGGGGGGCGCCGGAGACGGCGGCCGGGCTGTACGACAGCGCGACCCGGCTCGCCCCGCCGGGGGGGCCCGGGGGGCGGGGGGGGGGGGCGCGCCCCCGCGCCGGCGGCGCCCCCGCCCGCGGGGAAAAAAA
>NZ_JBFAVI010000159.1:0-16461 GCF_040679695.1 Micromonospora sp. NPDC052213 | reverse complement strand
GACCCCCCCGTCGGCCGGCCCCGCCGCCTCGGCGAGCGGCTCCGGCGGGGGGCCGGGCACCGCGACGCTGGTGGTGGCCGCCGGCGCCCTGGCCGCCGTCATCGGCGGTGCCGCCATGATGTGGCGTCGCCGCCGCGCCGACGCCTGACACACGCCCCGCCGACCGGAAAGGTCGACGCCCCATTGGCGGCCCCGCCGGGCAGCCCCACCGGGCGACCACCACCCTCACCACCAGCAAGGGAACCGACGTGCCAGACACCATCTCCCACCCGGCCCACCCGGCCCCCGCCCCGGACGCCGGGCGCGCGGCGGCGGATGCCGGCCCCACCGCAGGGGCGACCGCCCGCGGGGTACGGCCGACGGCCGGCGGTCGCGGCGGGTGGCTCGGGCCGGTGGCGGCCGTGGCGTCGGCGGTGGCCGTACTCCTGCTCGGCCTGCGCGCCGGCGGTGCGCTCACCGCCGCGATCCCCGGCCTGCCGGATCCCGGGCCGGTCACGGCGTGGGCGTTGCCCGTGGTCCGGCTGCTCGCCGACGGCCTCGCCACCCTGACGGTGGGGATGGTGGTGACGGCCGCGTTCCTGCTGCCCGGCGACGGTCCGAGCGTGTCCCCGCACGGCTGGCTGCTGCTGCGCCGCGCCGGCGCGGCGGCCGCGGGCTGGGCCGTGGCCGCGTCCACGCTGATCGTGCTGACGGTCTCGGACCTGCTCGGCGTCCCCGTGGACGGGCTCAACCTCGCCACCGTGGTCAGCTTCGCCTCCTCGATCTCCCAGGGCCAGGCGTTGCTGCTGCAGGCGGGGCTCGCCCTGACGGCGGCGGTGCTGGCCCGGGCGGGGGTGTCGCGCGGGCTCGCCGCCGTGGTGGCGTTGGTCGCCCTGGTGGCGGTGCTGCCGCCGGCGTTCACCGGGCACGCCGCCGGGGCGGGCAACCACCAGGTCGCGGTGACCAGCCTCGCCCTGCACGTGCTGGCCGCCGCGCTGTGGGTCGGCGGGCTGGCGGCGCTGCTGATGATCCGTCGCAGCCGGCAGCTCGCCGACACCGCCGGCCGGTACAGCCGCCTCGCCCTGGGCTGCTTCGCGGCCGTCGCGGTGAGCGGGGCGGCCAACGCCGCCGTGCGCCTCGGCTCCGTGGCGGAGCTGTGGCAGTCCCGCTACGGCTGGTTGGTCCTCGGCAAGCTCGTCGCGCTGGCGATCCTGGGTGTCCTCGGCGCCCTGCACCGGTCGCGGGCCCTGCCGGCCCTGCGCGCGGGCCGCCCGGGCGCGTTCCGTCGGCTGGCCGTCGGCGAGCTGGTCGTGTTCGCCGCCACCGTCGGGCTGTCGGTGGCGTTGTCCCGCAGCCCCACACCGGTGTCCGGGGACCCGCTCGACGCCGATCCGATCACCGAGCTGCTCGGCTTTCCGATGCCCGCCGCGCCGACCCCGGCACTCCTGGTGGGCCAGCCGCTGCCGGACATGTTCTTCCTGACCCTCACCGTCGCCGGGGTCGGCGGCTACCTGGCCGGCGTGTGGCGGCTGCACCGGGCCGGGCACCGCTGGCCGGTCGCCCGCACCGCGAGCTGGTTGACCGGCATGCTGCTGCTGGCCGCGATCACCGACCTGGGCGTGGCCCGCTACGCGTACGTGCTGTTCAGCGCCCACATGGTGCAGCACATGGTGCTGTCGATGCTGGTGCCGATCCTGCTCGTCGGCGGCGCCCCGGTCACCCTCGCCCTCCGCGCCCTGCGCCGGCCCACGGACCCGCAGGTCCGCGGCGCCCGGGAGTGGCTGCTGATGGCGCTGCACAGCCGGCCGGCGAAGCTGCTCACCCATCCCGTGGTCGCGTTGGGCATCTACGCCGGCAGCCTCTTCGGCCTGTACTTCAGCGACCTGCTGGGCATGCTGATGCGGTCCCACGTCGGCCACCTGGCCATGCTCATCCACTACGTGGCCGCCGGGTACCTGCTGTTCTGGGTGCTCATCGGGGTCGACCCCGGCCGGCCGAGGCTCGCCCCTCCCCTGCTGGTGATCCTCCACCTGGCCGCGATGATGGCCCACGGCTTCTTCGGCCTCGTCCTGATGCAGAGCACCACCCTCATCGCCCCGGACTGGTACTCCGCCGTCCACCCGGCGTGGGCGTCCTCCCTGATCGACGACCAGAAGCTGGGCGCGGGGATCGCCTGGGCCTTCGGGGAGGTACCGGCCGCGTTCGTCATGATCGTGCTGGTGCGCCAGTGGATCCGCGCCGACCGGCGCGAGCAGGGCCGCCTCGACCGGGCGGCCGACCGGGCCGAGGCCACCGGCGAGGAGGACGACCTCGCCCGGTACAACGCCTTCCTCGCCGCCGCCCGGCACGCCGACGCCGGCCCGCAGGACGGCCGCGACCCCGCGCGTCCGTGACCGGGCGGGCGGCCGGGAGGCGCGCCCGCTACCGGCGCAGCGCTGGCACGGCCGTCCTGCCCGCCCACGTCCGTCAGGCGGGGCAGTGCCATCGCGATACCGGAATTGTCCGTCAAAGCAATTCAGGACGCCACCAATGTATGGGGCGACGCGACCTGGACCGGCGCCGAAATACCGTCGCCCCGTGACCGTAATTAGCACACGCGTGTTTCAGATGGATGTCGGCTGAAGCGGACGACGACCACGCCGCATACGAGACGTCGGCTGCCGCGACGCCCGAGCCGTCCGCGCGCGTCCCGCAACGACCAGCGCGCTCGACACGGCGGCCGGTAGCAGGCATCACGGGGCAGTCGCCCGGTCGCCGGCCGGAGCGCCCATGTCCGAAAGATCGGTCAACCCACCACGAAAGGTCTCGCCACTTCCGCCCCGTACCGCGAAACCACCCATTTATGGATGCCAAAACGTAACCACCTTTGACCGAAGCGGGACGACACCCTGACAGGGTCACAAACTGATTGATCGGCGTCGTATAGTAACTGTCCCGGAACGGGTGGGGAGCCGGAAGGGGTGGGGCATGAGGGGGATCCCGGCCGTGTCCTTGGTCATCGGAATCGCTTCCTCGCCGGCCGAACGCCGGCAGCTCGCGCGACTGCTCGGCGGGACGGAGGCGTTTCTGATCGTCTCGAGCGTCGACCAGGCACGGGAGTTCCTCGACGTGGTGGAGGCCCCGCCACCAGGGTTCCTCGACGTGGTGGAGACCCCGCCGCCAGGGGCAGCGCCCCCAGCCGTCCAGACCGTGGTCACGGCGGCCGCCGGCGGCACCACTGCGCCACCACCCGACCTCAGCGTCGACTCCGACCGACGGGTGCTGCGCTGGCGGGACCGCGAGATCGAGCTGACCCGCCTGGAGCACGATCTCCTGCTGTGCCTGGTGGGCGCGCCCGGGCAGGTCTGGACGTACGAGCGGCTGCACCTCAAGGTCTGGGGCAACGAGCACCTCGGCCGCGGCTCCGACATGCACTCGGTCGTGCGGAGGGTGCGGCGCAAGCTGGCCGGGCTGAACGCCTCGGCGACGATCCACGCCGTCCGCGGGGTCGGCTTCCGCCTCGCCCCGGCCTGACCACGATCCGCCGCCGCCGAGCGGGCCCGGAGGCGCTGCCGGGCGGCGCCACACACCGCTCGCCGCCCTCGGAACGCGCACCGGTCGCAGCCCTCGGACGCGCACTCCTGGGCCTTCGGACGCGCACCGCTCGCCGCCCTCGAAACTGATCCGGCCCGCCTGGTCGATGACCAGGCGGGCCGGACTGTCAGCTAGCGGTCAACTGTCAACAACGGATGGGGGACAGAGCGAAGTCCTCCACCGTCGGGGTGGTGGTGTTGATCCTCGTCTGACGGGTCTGGGGCTTCCAGCCGTCCTTGGCGACGATCATCGTCATCGGGTTGTTCCGACGGTCCATCCAGTAGGCGTACTTGCCCTCGGCGTCGGTGGCGAACGTCCAGGACATCGCCCACGAGTCGATCTGGACGACGGCACCGGCGAGCGGCGAGCTGGCACCCTGGCAGCTCGTCCCGGTGACCGTGCCCATCAGCTTGCCCCAGGTGGTCGGCGGCTTGACGTTCATCGTCACGGCCACCGGGTCCACCGTGTACGGCGTGTTCTCCTTGATGGCGACCGAACCGGAGTAGGTGCCCGGCTGGTCGACGTTCGCCGTCATCCCGACGGTGACCGTGACCTGCTCGCCCGGCGCCAGCGTGACCGCCGTCTTGTCGATCGTCATCCAGCTGACGTCGGCGCCACCCTCGGCGCACTCCTCGAACCCGGGCAGCGCCTCGCTGTCGGGCGTGGCGTTGAAGCTGCCGGAGGAGCCACCGACCTTGTAGAAGCCGCACGCCGCGGCACCGCGGTACCGCGGCGTGTTGGCGTTCGGCAGGTTGGACCACGAGTCGGTGGCCGGGTCGTAGGCGAAGCCGGCGTTCGTGATCGCCCCGCCCTGCACACCGCCGACGACCAGGAGCTTGCCGCTGGCGACAGCGAACGAGCTGGCCCAGCTGTCGACCGGCGCGTCGGCGATCGCGGTCCAGGTGTTGGCCCCCGGGTCGAAGGCGTAGCTGGACTTCAGCACGGCGGAGCCGTCGTTGCCACCGGTGCAGTAGACGACGCCGTCGATCCCGCCGCAGGAGGCGAAGGCCACCGACTTCGGGTAGTCGGGCAGCGTCTCCCAGCTGTCGCTGCCCGGGTCGTACCGGACCACGTCGTTCGACATCGGCGTGCAGGACGACGTGGTGCAGCCACCGACGGCGTACAGCTTGCCGTCGACGACCGCCTGCCCGGCCGCGGAGCGTGGCGCCGGGTTGTCGGCCTTCTCCGTCCAGGTGTTGGCCGCCGGGTCGTACGACCAGGTGGTGCCGTCCGGGCCGGACGCCGCCCAGCCACCGGTCGCGATGATCTTCCCGTCCACGACGCCCACCGTCATGGCGTTGCGGGCGCCGGGAAGATCCGCGATCGGGGTCCAGGTCTGCGCGATCGGGTCGTAGACGAAGTTCTTCGTCGTGGACGCCGACCCGTTGGTGCCGGCGATCGAGTACACCTTGCCGTCCAGGTTCACCACCCGGTTGTCCATCACGTTCGCCGGGTAGTCGGCGATGTCGGTCCAGGGCGCGGCCTGCGGCCCGACCGCGGCCGAGGCCGCCGTCGCGGACTTGCCGCTCGCCGCCGCGGCGAACGACGTCGGGGTGGTGAGCCGCTGCTCCGGCGCGCCGGTGGAGCCGAGCACCTGCTGCTTGCTGATCCGGGAGCCGTCGGCGCGCAGGAGGGTGAACCCGCCGTCGCGCTCACTGAACTCCACGTCGACCGGGGCCCCGCCGGTGTTGGTCACCGTGAACGGCTTGCTGACCTTGCCGGTCGGCATCTGGACCGTTCCGCTCACCGCAGCCGGCGTGACCGACAGGCGGCCGGCCGCCAGCTGGAAGTTCGTGGCGGTCGCCCAGTCCTCCTGGACGTCGACCTGCTTGCTCTGGCCGACGTAGTTGCCGGCCTTCGCGGTGAACTTGTGGTTGCCCGTCAGCGACGAGAACAGCCAGTAGAAGCCGTCGGCCAGCCCGGCGTCGTCCGGCGTCGCCACGGTGGTGGCCTTCTCCGCCGGCCGCTCGTCGCTGGTGACGGTGGCACCGTTGACGTAGCCGCTGGTGTTCTTGTCACGGACGTGGCCGAGCACCAGGCCACCGTTGGTCGGCTCGCAGACGACCTGGCTGCCGATCAGCACGTTGTCGACCTGCCACCACCACTCGTACGAGGCGTCGTAGTAGTGGAACCGGACCCGGGTCTGCGCCTGGCCGGCGGCCTGCGGGATCGGGACCTCGGTCACCCGCGGCCCGCGGACGTCGGCCGCCTGCCGGAGCACGTTCGTCCAGGTGGTGCCGCCGTCGACGCTGAGGTCGACATCGGCGCGGTCGCTGCCCAACCAGTTGTAGTCCTGGTTGAACCGGATCACCGGAGCCGCGACGTCGGTCAGGTCGACGACCGGGCTGACGAGCGACGTGTCCTGCCGCCCACCGGAGCCGTACTCGTCGCTGTCGACGATCGCGAAGTTGCCGGTGCCGCCGGTCAGGTTGCGGCGGCCGCCCTCGTCGGTGAACTTCCAGACCTGACCGGTGTTCGCGTGGTCCACCACGGACCAGCCGGCCGGCACGGTGGCGCCGTCGAACGTCTCGTACTCGCCGTCGGAGCCGTACCGGTAGCCGGGCGCCGTGGTGCAGGAGTTGGTCTCCACCGGCACGGCGACGTTGGCGGTGACGTTGCCGTCGCCGACCACGACCTCCTTGGTGACGGTCTGGTAGCCCGGGTACTGCGACTCGACCTTGAGGTTGTACGTGGCCGAGGCCGGGAGCCTGACGCTGTATCGGCCGTTGACGGGCGTGGTGTAGTCGGACACACCGGACGGACCCTCGACGGTCACCTTGGCGTAGAGCGGCCAGCCGTGGCCCGACCCGTCGGTGACCGAGCCGCTGACGGTGACGCTGGGCACCGCCGTCAACGCGACGTTGATCGTCGTGGTCGCGTCGCGGTTGACGGTCGCCGGCGTCGTCTTGCCCTGGTAGCCGAACGCCGTCACGGCGACCTGGTAGTCACCGACCGGGAGCAGCGACGAGTACGTCCCGTTGGCAGTGGTGGTCAGCTCGCGGTCCGCCGCGCCCGTCAGGGCCACCGTGGCGCCCGCGATCGGGGCGCCGGTGGTCGCGTCCGTGACCGTGCCGGCCAGGGTGCCGGTGTCGCCGATCGGGGCCGCGTTGAGCAGCGCGAGCGCGTCCAGCCGACCCTCGCCGTACACGTTGTTGTCGTCGGTGGTGCCACCGCACTGGGTGTCGGCCTTGTCGACCGCCGCGTTGTCCAGCAGCGCGCGGGTCGGGTTGACCTCGCCGACCAGCGCCGGTGCCGCGGACCACAACAGCGCGATCGCGCCCGCGAGGTGCGGGGCGGCCATCGAGGTGCCGTTGTAGCTGGCGTAGCTGCCGCCCGGAACGCTCGACCGGACGTTCACGCCCGGCGCCGCGATGTTGGGCTTGATCTCGCCGTTCTGGCCGACGCCACGCGACGAGAAACCGGCGATGTTGTTGTTGATGTCGTAGGCGCCGGCCGAGTAGTTGCTGACCAGGCTGCCCGGGGAGCCGCTGGTCTGGCACGCCGACCCGTTGTTGCCGTTGGACCAGACACCGAAGATGCCCGACGCGGTCCAGGCCAGCGTCACGTCCTCCATGAACGGTTCGTTGGAGGGGCTCGTGGTCCCCCACGAGTTGTTGATGATGTTCGGCCGCTTGCTGACGTCCGGGTTCTGACCGTTGAGGTCGGTCGGCTCGAGCATCCACTGGCCGGAGTTGACCAGCGCGGCGTCGCTGGGGCAGCAGCCGTTCGCGGCGATCCACTTGACCTCGGGTGCCACGCCGATCTGGTTCGCGCCCGCGGAGCCGGCCATCGTGCCCATGGTGTGGGTCCCGTGGCCGTTGCTGTCGCAGGGCGCCGCGGCGCAGGTCCCGGCGGCGTTGTACCAGTTGTAGTTGTGGTCGAACGTGCCGTCGCCGTTGTTGCCGCGGTAGGAGTTCACCAGCGCCGGGTGGTCGAACTGGACCCCGGTGTCGATGTTCGCCACCGTGATGCCGGCGCCCTTGACGCCGTACTGGGACCAGACGTCGTCGGCGTTGATGTTGGCGATGCCCCACTCGAGGGCGTTGACGGTCTTCTCGTCGGTGCCCTTGGTGACCTCGGGCACCTGGTAGGCGACCGGGGCGTACAGGCCCTCGACCTCCGCGTGGGCGGCGATGCTCTGCGCCATCGCCAGCGAGCCGCCGCTGACCTTGATCGCGTTGGTCGCCCAGAAGGTCTCGTACTTCGCGCCCGCGCCGTCGAGCTCGGCACGGATCTTGGTCTGGCTCTCGGCGGCGGTCTTCTTCAACGCCGCCACGACCGCGGCGCCGCGCTTGTCCCAGTCCTTGATCGCTGCGGCCTGGTTCAGGTCCGCCCTGTCCTTGAAGCGGATCCAGAAATCCCCTTCGGTCTTGCCCTGGAGCTGCTTGCTGAGCTCCGGCCGGATCTTGCCGTCTGCGGAGGCTGCTCCTGTCCCGGTCAGCGCGGCCTGTGCGCCTGAACCGAATGCGGCCAGGCCCGTCGCGGCGAGGACCAAGGCCGCGCCGGCACTCACCAGGGATCTGGCTGTGCGTCTCGTGGATGGACGTCTGAACATGGGTGGCGCCTCCTCCAGAACGACCCAGAGTGGAACGAGCCACGGTGGAGGGTGCGGGGCACGCGTCTCCCCGAGTGGATGAAGCGGAACGCACCCCTCCATGGCCCCCAGGCAACCGCGCGGGTCACGCCGGCTGCCCGTCTGGACACTATGATCGACATGAAAGGACGATCAAGAACTTGCCGTAAGCAATCCGTCACCAACAGTTGGCCAGCCGTCGGGAAGCTTGCCAATTTTTGTCACGATCATGACGAAGCTGGGCAGAAGCGTGCCCATCGTTTCGGGGTGGGTGCTGTGGGGGCACACGACGAAAGCACGGTGCCGGACGGGCGCGATCCGGCCGAGGAACAATTTCCGCTGGTGATCGCGGTGACACCGTCGCCGGCCGAGCGGATCCGACTCGCGGAGCGCCTCGAGGGCGTCGCGCCACTGCTGCTGGTCTCCGATCTCGACGAGCTGCGCAGGCTGATCGCGGCCCCGCAGCGGCTCCCCCCGGCGTCGTCCGGGCCGCCCCCTGCCGCCGCGCCCGAGGCCGCCGACGGCACGCTGCTGATCGACTCGGCCCGGTCCACCGCTCGCTGCCGGGATCGCGAGGTCGGCCTGACGCGACTTGAGCACGACCTGCTGATCAGCCTGACCACCGAGCCGATCCGGGTGTGGAGCTACGCCGAGTTGCACCGGACGGTCTGGCGTGACGAGGGGCTGGAACGCAGGGCCGACGTGCAGTCGCTGGTGAAGCGGCTGCGGCGCAAGCTCGCCGGGCTCGGCACCGGCGTGACCATCGACGCGGTACGCGGCGTCGGGTTCCGGCTGACCGAGCACCAGCAGCCGCGGGTCAGCGGTTCCTGATGCCTGCCTGACTTGGGCAGCCCGCATCGTGGTCCATCACCTGCGGCCCGGCGCGAGGTGGGGTAATGCCGGGAAGGGCTGCCGGCCCCGCCCTAGCGGTCCGGACTGTCGGCGGCGGCCATGACGCGCAGCGCGTTGGGGTCCAGGCCGATCCGGATCGGGGTCTCGCCGTACGGCTCCCCGTCCACCTCCACGGGCGCCGGCCGGTCGGTCTCCAGCCAGAGTTCGCGTACGGCGAGGAACGGCTCGTCGACGAGGGTGCGGCGATGGCCGGTGGCCGCGTTGCGCGCCGTGTCCCGCAGCAGTCCGCGGCGGGTCGGGCCGCCCACCGGGTACGCGACCAACAGCCGGTCGTCGGCGTCCGCGTCCGCGGTGATGGGCCGCCCCGCGTGGAAGCCGCCGTTCGCCACGTACAGCTGGTGGGTGAGGAACTCGTGCCGCCGTCCCTCGGCGCGTACGGCGGCGCGCAACGGCCGGTGCCGGGTCAGCAGCGCCAGGGCGGTCATCGGGTACGCGATCCGGCCGATGACCCGCTTGAGCCGGGGCGGCGTCCTGAGCATCACGTCGGCGGAGAGGCCGATGCCGATGTGGTTGGTGAACCGCATGCTGCCCACGAGTCCGAGGTCGACGTCGATCACCTTGCCGTCGGTGAGGACCGCGACCGCCGCGTCGAGGTCGAGCGGGATGCCCACCGTACGCGCGAAGTTGTTGGTGGTGCCCAGCGGCAGCAGGCCGAGCGCGATGTCGCGGTGGGCGAGCAGCCGCGCGGCGGTGCCGATCGTGCCGTCGCCACCGCCGGCGACCAGGAGGTCCGGCCCGAGGTCTGCGGCGGCGGCGAGGCTCTGCTCGAGTTCGGCGGGCCGGTCGACCGGGTACGTGCCGAGCAGGGTGAAGCCGGCCGCGACCAGCCGTGACCGGGTCTCCTCGTAGAGCTGGCGGCCCCGCCGGGAGTGGGCGTTGACGACGAGCGCCGCCCGCCGCTCCCGCCGGATGGCCGCGCTCAGCTCCTGCTTCGTCCGCATAGGGCCCGACCCTAGCGCCGGACGGACGGCGCACGACGCACGCCGGCCGGGTGTTCGGGTCGGCGGTGCCGTCGGCCACCCGGTTGATGCTGCGCGAAGCCCACAGGGATCCCGGCCGGTGATCAACGAGACGGGCGCAGGGCGACCGGTGGGCCGAACCGGACCGGCACGCCGGGGGAATACAGCACGCTGGCCGGCGGTCCGGTCGGCGCCGGCAGCCCGGCGGCGGTGACCAGCTCGTCGTCCAGGTGCAGCAGCTCGGCGCGGTGCAGCGGCCAGCGGGGATGCCAGTTCGGCAGGTGCCGCGTGCGACCGTACGCCCGGGTGTGCAACCCCCATCGGGCGGTGACGAAGTGCTCCAGCGGGGTCGGCTCGGCGATCGCCCCGCCCACCCGGACCACCATCCGGCTCGCCGCGCCGCGCGGGCCGGGCCAGCGACGCCGGCACCGGTAGGTGCGGCGGTCGCCGTCCCGGTCCAGCCGCATCGCCGACCACATGTACGGCAGCCGCAGGGTCGCCCGGGCAGCCAGCACCATGAGCAGCCGGGACGCGTCGAGCGAGCGGAACACCACCGCCCGCCGGCCGGTGCCGTCGACCGAGTAGAGCCGGACGTTGGTCTCCCAGAAGCTGCCGAGGTACGGCACCCCCGGCCCGCAGCCGAGGCCCAACCCCACCATGCGGAAGCCGATCAGGCCGACATAGCTGAGCCCGTCGAGGGTGTCCGGACGCGTCCCGGCGGGCAGCAGCGGCGCGACGAGCTGCGGAGCGACGGCCCAGTGCAGGAAGGTGAGGTCCGCCCAGCGCTGCCGCAGGATCGCACGCGGGAACGCCTGCTCGGGCGCGCACTCGACCGGCTCGATGTACACGTGCCCATCCTGCCCCGGCGTCACCGGGTGACGCTCCCCTCCCGGGCGCGGCGCGGCCGCGGAGTTGCACACGGGCCCGACGTCCCTCGGCAATCAGCCCGCCGACGCCAGCGGCCCGCCCTCGGCCAGCACATCCCGGGCCTGACGGGCGAGCAGGAGGTGCTCGGCGCGCCGGGCGAGCTGCTCGCCGAGACGGGCGTGCCGCACCGCCTCCGCCTCCCGCCCGGCCGCCCGGTGCGCCGCGGCCAGACCGATGTGGGCGCAGACCTCCGCGCGGCGGTAGCCGATCTCCCGGCTCAGCCGCAGCGCCCGGTGCAGCAGGTCGACGGCGGCGGCCGGCCCGTGCAGACCGAGCGCGATCGTCGCGTGGGTGGTGAGCGACTCGGCCTCCACCCGGCGGCGGCCGATCGCGCGGGCGGTGGCCAGGGACTCCTCGGCGAGGTGGAGCGCCTTGGCGTGGTAGCCGAGGTCGGCGTACGCGGCGGCGAGCTGGTCGAGGTCGGTGGCGGCGCCGTAGCGGTTGCCCGTCCGCCGCCGGATCGCCAGGGCACGGGTCAGGTGGACCACGGCCAGGGCCGGCCGGCCCAGCGCGCGGAGGCCGACCGCGAGGTTGTGCAGCACCGTGGCGATGTCGTCGTGCGGCTGCGCGGCCGGCTCCAGCGAGGTGTAGCCGTCCAGCGCCGTCCGCTGCGCGCGTACCGCCTCGGCCACCCGGTCGAGTTCCAGCTGGACCACCCCCAGGTTGCCCAGGCAGCTCCACTCCGCGTTCCGGTTGCCCAGCTCCCGGTAGCGGGCCAGGGCGTGGGCGTAGCAGGCGTCGGCCTCGGTGAGGTTGCCCTGTTCGCGGTGCACGATGCCGAGGTTGTTCAGGATGGACGCCTGCCCGGCCCGGTTGCCCAGGCGGAGCTGGATCTCCAGCGCGATGGTGAACCGCCGTTGGGCGTCGGGGTAGTCGGCGCGGCTGGCGGCGAGCGTCGCCAGGCTGAGCTCCATCGCCGCGATGCCCGCGTCGTCGCCCTGTCGGCGGGCCTGGTCGAGGCCCAACTCGGCGACGGACCGCCACTCGGCGTGCGCGCCGATCTCCTGCAGGTGCCCGCGCATCCGGTCGGCCAGGTGCCAGACGAGCTGCGGCGGGCCGTGCCGAGCCGCGTGCCGGATCGCCGTCAGCAGGTTGCCGTGCTCGGCGTGGAACCACTGGGCCGGTGCGGCCGGCTCCGGGGCGCCGGCCACCGGGGCCGGTCCCGGCGGTCGGGACAGGAACGCCATCCGGGGGTGACCCCGGCGGGCCAGGGCGTCGGCGGTGGTCAGGTAGGAGTGGAGCAGGCGGTCGACGGCGGCGGCGCGCTCGCCGGCGGTGTCCTCGGCCCGGGACAGCTCGGCCGCGTAGAGGCGGATCAGGTCGTGGATGACGAAGCGGTCGCGGTGGCCGGGTCGCACCAGGTGGCAGGCGGTCAGGGTCCGCAGTACGGCGCTGGCCTCGGACCAGCCGACGCCCGTCAGCGCGGCGAGGTCGGTGGCGGTGAAGCAGTCCGTCGGTGACGACGCCAGCAGCCGCAGCGCCCGCCGTTCCGCCGCGCCGAGGCGCCGGTAGGACGGCGCGAACGCGGCGCGCATCGCCACCTGCGGGTCGCCCGGGACGGACAGGCCGGCGAGCCGGTCGCCGTCGCGCAGCCGCCGCAGGTAGTCCCGGGGGTCGGCCTCGCCGGCGGTCGCCAGGTTGGCCGCCGCGATCCGCAGCGCCAGGGGGAGGTATCCGCAGAGCGCGGCCAGGTCGGCGACGGCGTCCGGCGCGACGTCCATCGCATGCTGGCGGAGCACGGTGGTGAGCAGGCCGACGGCCTCGTCCGGGTCGAGCGGGTCGAGGTTGACCGCCCGTCCACCGTGCAGGGCCACCAGGCCGCCGAGCGTGTGGCGGCTGGTCACGATCACCGCGCAGTTCGCCGAGCCGGGCAGCAGCGGGGCGACCTGCTCGACCGAGGCCGCGTCGTCGAGGACGAGGAGGACGGAGCGCTCGGCCAGGACGGCGCGCAGCGCCGCCGCACGCGCGTCGGTCGTGCCGGGCTGCGCGGCGCCACGGATGCCGGCGTAGGTCAGCAGCTCGGCCAGGATGTCGGCGGGCCGGGCGGGATCCGGTTGCTGCCCGCGTAGGCGAACGAACCACTGGCCGTCGGGGAACAGGTCGCACATCTGGTGACCGACGTGGACGGCCAGCGCGGTCTTGCCCACACCCGGCGCGCCCGAGAGGGCCACCAGCGGCAGACGCCCCTCGGCGGCGGCGGTGGCGATCGCCTGCCGGACCGACCGCACCGCGCCCGCTCGGCCGTGCAGGGTGCCCGGGTCGGCCGGGAGCTGGAACATCGGGTTCGCCGGCGGCGCGGGGACGCCCGGGCCGACGGTGGCGGTGGACGCCGGGGGCCGCCAGCGCAGCGCCGGGTCGGACCGGAGCATCGTGGTGCGCAGCTCCCGCAGGGCCGGAGACGGGTCCAGCCCCAGCTCGGTGGCGAGGAGCGAGGCGACCTCCTGGTAGGAGTCGAGTGCCTCGGCCTGCCGGCCGCTGCGGTAGAGGGCCAGCATCAGCTGCGCCCAGAACCGTTCGCGCAACGGGCTGCGCCGGGTCGCCTGCCGCAGCCCGGGGATGATCTCGACGTGGTGGCCGAGGGCCAGCTCGGCGTCGAAGTACGCCTCGGTCGCGCGCGACCACCGCTCGGTCAGCGCCGGCACGTCCTCGCGGTGCAGCACGTCGGAGACGACGTCGGCCAGCGGGTCGCCGCGCCACAGCGTCAGCGCCCGGTGCAGCAGCTCGGCGCGCTGCCGCGGGTCGCCCGTCGCCTCCCCCGCGGCAAGCAGCGCGTCGAACCGGGCGAGGTCGAGGCTGTCCGGCGGCAGGTCGATGCGATAGCCGTTGGCGCCGGTGGCGATCAGCTCGGCGCGGCCGTCGTCACCGCCCAGGGTGGCGCGCAACCGCCGAACCAGTGAGTGCAGGGACGCCTTGGCGTGGGTGGGCAGTTCGCCGCCCCAGACGCGGTCGACGAGGGCGGGGACGCTCACCGGCTCGCCCTGGTTGAGCAGCAGCACCGCCAGCAGCGCCCGCTGCCGGTTGGCGGGCACGGGCACCGCCTGGCCGTCACGACTGACGCGCAGCGTGCCGAGCACGGAGAAATCCCACCCCACGACAGCCCCCAGCGCCGCGCCGGCCCGCCACAACCCCTCGACCGAGAGCGACCGTAACACGACGGTCCGACAAGACCGGGCGGCCGGGACGCCGCCCCGTCCGGCGGCGACCGACCACCGTGGACGGCAGCGCGACGACAGTGGTTCGGCGGCGGCGACTGCCACCGTGCCCTCGGGAAGGAGGCACGGATGACGGGTGTGGACTTCGGCGTCCTGGGACCGATCGAGGTGCTCCGGGAGGGACGGCCGGTGCGGCTGGCGGGGGCGCGGCAGCGGACGGTGCTGGCGACGCTGCTGCTCGCGGGTGGGCGGGTGGTCCCGGTGACCCGGATGGTGCGGCTGCTCTGGGGTGAGTCGCCCCCGCCGACGGCACGCACGCAGGTGCGCAAGCAGGTGGCCGGGCTGCGCGCGGTGCTCGGCGCGGACCGCGTCCGTTCCGGGCCCGACGGCTACGCGGTGCGTCTCGAACCGGGCGAGCTGGACCTCGACCGCTTCCACGAGCAGGTACGGCGGGCCCGGGCGGCGCGCGACGCGGGCCGGGGCGTCGAGGCGGCGGCGACGCTGCGGGCGGCCACCGCCCTCTGGCGCGGCCCGGCGCTGGCCGGCGGCACCCCGGAGCTGGTGGACACGGAGGCGCCGCACCTGGAGGAGCTCCACCTCGCGGCGGTCACCGAACGGATCGCGGCGGACCTCGACCTCGGCCGGCACGGACAGGTGATCGGTGAACTGACCCGGCTGGTGCAACGGTATCCGCTCCGGGAGCGGCTGCGCGCCCAGCTCATGCTGGCCCTGCACCGCAGCGGGCGTACCGCCGACGGGCTCGCCGTCTACCGGGAGGGGCGGGCGGCGCTGTCGGCGCAACTGGGCATCGAGCCGGGCAACGAGCTGCGCGAGCTGCACCGGGGGATGCTCACCGGGGACGTGCCCCTGGCACCGACGCCGGACCGCCCCGCGGAGCCGCCGCCGTGCGGCCGCCCGGCGGAGCTGCCGGCACCGGAGCCGGACCTCGTCGGGCGGACGGCGGAGAGCGACGCCGTCCGGGCCAGCCTCACGACGGGCCGGGTGACGGTGGTGCACGGCCGCGGCGGCACCGGCAAGACCGCGCTGGCGGTACGGGTGGCGCACGCGCTCAGCGGCGACTTCCCCGACGGCCAGCTCTTCGTCGACGTGGGCGAGCGGGATCCGGCGGACGTGCTCGGGCGGCTGCTGCGGGCGCTCGGCTGCGCCCCCACGGCGCTGCCGGCGACGCTGGAGGAACGGGCCGCCCGGTACCGCAGCCTGCTCGACGGCCGCCGGGTGCTGGTGGTGCTCGACGATGCCCACGCCGAGGCGCAGGTCGCCCCACTGCTGCCCGGCTCGGCCGCGTGCGCCGTGCTGGTGACCAGCCGTGGCCGCCTGGGTGTGCTGTCCGGGGCGGCCCGCCACCGGCTGGGACCGCTGCCCGCCCCGGACGCGGTGGAGCTGCTGGCCCGGGTCGCCGGGCCGGGACGGGTAGTGGCGGAGCCGGCCGCCGCGGCGACCCTCGTGGCGCGCTGCGGCCACCTGCCGCTCGCGGTGCGGATCGCCGGGGTGCGGCTGGCCGCCCGTCCCGGCTGGACGGTGGCCCGACTCGTCCGGCGGCTGGACGATCCCGACCGGCGCCTGGACGAGCTGGTGGCCGCGCACCTCGACGTGCGGGCGGTGCTGGCCCGCGACCACGCCGCGCTCGACGGGCCCCTGCGGCACGCCCTGCGGGTCGCGGCGTTGCTGCCCGACGGCCCGTTCGCGCCGGCACAGCTGGCGTGCGCCCTCGGTGTGCGGGTCGACCGGGCTGAGGACCTCGCCGCCGCCCTGACCGAGGCGGGCCTGCTCGACCAGGTCGGCGCCGCCCCGGCCTTCCGGCTCGACGCCCTCGTCCGGGCCGACGCCCGACGCCGGGCCGGACGCCGGGTGGCCGCCTGCGTCACCCGTGACGGCAGGCCGGGCGGGGACGACACCGCCCCCGCCCGGCCGGGCCTCACACGCAGGTGGTGCCCCAGTAGTGCGAGCTAATCTGGTTGTCGGCCGCGGTGCCGTCGTTGAAGACCTCCAGGCCGAGGGTGAAGTCGGCCCAGTAGTCCCCGCGGTCCAGGCACATCCGCCCGCCCAGGTAGAACGTCTCCACGTGCATGTTCACCGCGTCCGCGCCCGGGAAGTAGAACCCGTTGTTCCACACCGAGGTGGCGATGTTGTCGAAGCCGTAGTCGCCGCCGCAGCCCCACTTGCCGCCGGTGCCGGCGCCGCCCGGGTTGCCCCAGTTCTTCGCGGTGCCGTCCCAGGCGCACCACTTGCCCTCGAACCAGGCGTGCTCGTAGGCGTAGAAGTAACCGTTGGCCGTGTCCGCCGCGGTGCTCCCCGCGGCGGCGGTGGCGGCCCGCGCCCCCGGGGCGACCGGCGGCGCCTCGCGGGCCAGCGGGACCCGCTCGGC
>NZ_JBFAVI010000158.1:0-16479 GCF_040679695.1 Micromonospora sp. NPDC052213 | reverse complement strand
GCACCTCGTCCAGCCCGCCGTTCTCGGGGACGACCACCGGCAGCACCCCGACGTCGGGCAGCTCCAGCTCCCGGGGGTCGACCACCTCGATCGCCAGCACGTCGTGCCGTACGCGCAGCTTGCGCAGCGGCCGGGCCCAGCGGTCGGTCGGGGCGAGGAAGTCGGAGATGACCACCGCCACCCCGCGCCGCCGGGGCGGCCGGTTGAGCATGTCGACCAGCGTGCCCAGGTCGCTGCGCCCCGGACGGATCTCGGTGCCGGCGATCGCCCGCAGCAACGCCTGGGCCTCCTTGCGGCCGGAGCGGGCGGGCACCCGGGTGAACACGTCCGGACCGGGTACCGGCGGCGCGCTCCGCCACCGGCGAGCCGGGGCGCTCGTGCCGCCGCCACTGCCGATCACGGCGCCGATCCGGTTGCCGCCGCGCACGGTCAGGTGGGTCAGCGCCGCCGCGGCCGCCACCACGACGTCACGCTTGAGCCACCGGCCGGTGCCGAAGTCCAGGCTGGCCGAGAGGTCCACCGCCAGCCACGTCTCCAGTTCGCGGTCGGCCACCGTACGCCGGACGTGCGGCATCGTCGTGCGGGCGGTGACCGGCCAGTCCATCCGGCGTACGTCGTCGCCGGGGCGGTACTCGCGGGACTCTCCCGCCTCGCTGCCCGGGCCCGGCAGCAGACCGGCGTAGTCGCCCTGGAGCAGGCCGTCGAGTTTGCGGGTGACCAGCAGTTGCAGCCGCGACAGGACGGCTTCGGTGCGGTCCGAGGGGATGTCGGCGGACCGCCGGACGGGTGAGGTCACGGCCGCTGCCCGGGCCAACCGGCGCCCGGCGGCGCGGCGGTCGGCGTCGGTGTGGCCTGCTGACGGGGCGCGACCGAGGGCAGCGGGATGGTGGACATCACCCGGTGCACGACGTGGTCGGCGGGCACGTCGTCGGCGAGCGCGTCGTAGCTGAGCACCAGCCGGTGACGCAGGATGTCCGGCGCGATGTCCTGCACGTCCTGCGGCAGGGCGTAGTCCCGGCCCCGCAGCAGCGCCAGCGCGCGGGTCGCCCGGACCAGGCCGAGCGAGGCGCGCGGGCTGGCGCCGTACTGGATGAGCTGGGCGACGTCCGGCATGCCGTGCTCCGCCGGGGCACGCGTGGCCAGCACCAGCCGGACCGCGTAGTCGACCAGGGCGTTGTGCACGAAGACCTGGTCCGCCTTGTGCTGGAGGGCGACCAGGTCGGCGGTGGTGAACACCGGCGCCGGCTCCGGCGGGGCGACCCCCATCCGGTAGACGATCTCCCGCTCCTCGGCGTCGGTCGGGTAGCCGACGAGGATCTTCATGAGGAAGCGGTCCCGCTGCGCCTCGGGCAGCGGATAGACCCCCTCCTGCTCGATCGGGTTCTGCGTCGCCATCACCAGGAACGGGTTGGGCACCCGGTGCGTCTCGCCGCCGATCGAGACCTGCCGCTCGCTCATCACCTCCAGCAGCGCCGACTGCACCTTGGCCGGCGCCCGGTTGATCTCGTCGGCGAGCAGGAAGTTGACGAAGACCGGGCCCAGCTCGACGTCGAACTTCTCGCTCGACTGCCGGTAGATGCGGGTGCCCATGATGTCGGCCGGCACCAGGTCCGGGGTGAACTGCACCCGGGCGAAGGAGCCGCCGACGACCCTGGCGAGCGTCTCCACGGCGAGCGTCTTGGCCACCCCCGGGACACCCTCCAGCAGGCAGTGGCCCCGGGCGAGCAGCGCGACGAACATCCGCTCCACCATCCGGTCCTGCCCGACGATCACCCGCTTGATCTCGAACAGCGCCCGCTCCAGCAGGGTCGCGTCCTCGGCCGGCGTGGTCACCGGCGCGGGTGTCTGCGGGCCCGTCCCGTTGGGCGTCGGGGCGTCGGGCGTGGTCGGCTGGGCCACCGGTCCTCCACAGCATGATCGGTTGTCGTGCGGCGTGGTGCGTATCAAGACTCGCATGCCCGGCTGAGTGCCGAGGTGGGGAGAACCCGATTATCGCCGCGCCGTCCCGAGTCGCCGGATCGCCGGCCCGCCACGCCGTCCCACGTCGCGGAATCGCCGTTCACGGGTGGACACGGACGGCCCCGGCGTGTGTACGATTCACCCCGTCGCCGGGCGGCTCCCCCCGTGGCCGCCCGGCGCTCAATCTTCGGCCCTCCCGCCGCCCTAGACTGGGCGGGATGAGCGACCCCCTTCCCGCCGACGAGCCGCTGATCTGCTCGTCCCGCGGCTGTCGTGCCCCCGCCCGATGGGCGCTGCGGTGGAACAACCCCCGGCTGCACGACACCGACCGGCGCAAGACCTGGCTGGCCTGCGCCGAGCACCGCTCCTCCCTCGGCGACTTTCTGGACGCCCGCGGGTTCCTGCGGGAGGTCGTACCGGTGGTCGGATCGCCTACGCTCGAAGGGTGAGCGCGCACAACGGATTCCCCCGGTGAGCGGTGACGGATTCGCCGGCCCGCCGCCGGCACCGCCCCGCCCTCCGGCGGGCCCCCTGGAGCCGTGGCCGGACACCGTCCGCTGGCAGCCGATCTCACCCGACCTGATCTGGGTGGAGCTGCTCCGGCTCGCGATGGTGCTGGTCGTCGTCCTGCTCGGGCTGGGCGTCGGCTGGGCGCTCAGCGGGGCCTGGCCGTTCGGCGCGGCGGGCGGCGCGGTGCTGCTGCTGGGCGCCCTGCGGGTCGTGACCATCGTCCGCGCCGTACGGGCCTGGGGGTACGCCGAGCGGGAGGACGACCTGCTGGTCCGGCACGGCCTGCTGGTGCGGCGGCTCTCCATCGTGCCGTACTCGCGGATGCAGTTCGTGGACGTCAGCGCCGGACCGCTGGAGCGGGCGTTCAACCTGGCCACCGTCCAGTTGCACACGGCCGCGGCGGCCAGCGACGCCCGCGTGCCGGGGCTGCGCCCGGCGGAGGCGTCCCGGCTGCGCGACCGGCTCACCGCGCTCGGCGAGGACCGGGCGGAGGGCCTGTGAGCGACCCGGCCGGCCGCGCGACGGACCGGCCCGAGCCGACCCGGGTGGAGCCCGGCCTCCGGCCGGCGGCGATGCCGCCCGCCGCGCAGGGCCCTGCCGCGGCACCCGGACCGGCGCCGCACGGCCCGCACCCACCCGCCGGCCCCGCGCCGGACACCCCGCACGGACTCGCGGGCCCGCCGGCCGGGCCGGGCACGGTGCCGGCACCGGACGCCCCGCCCCCACCACCCGGCCCGCCGACGCCTCCCCCGGTCGCCGGACCGGTGCCGGGTGGTACGGCGCCGGAGCACGCCGAGCCCCGGCAGCGGCTGCACCCGCTCAGCCCCGCGCTGCACGGGGCCAAGTCGCTGGTCGTGGTGATCGCCGGCCTGTCCTGGTCGACCCTCTCCCGGGTCGGCTTCGGCTGGTTCGCCCTGATGGCGATCGTGCTGGCCCTGGGCGCCACCGTGCTCGCGGTCGTCAGCTGGTACCACACCGGCTACCACGTGGTCGGCCGCGAACTTCGGGTGCACGAGGGGCTCCTCTGGCGGCGCACCCGGGCGATCCCGCTGGAACGGCTCCAGGCCGTCGAGGTGGTCCGCCCGCTGCTCGCCCAGCTCACCGGCCTGGCCGAGCTGCGACTGGAGGTGGTCGGCGGCGGCAAGACCGAGGCGCCGCTGGCATACCTGAGCGTCGCCGACGCGACCGCGCTGCGTTCGCGGCTGCTCGCCCTCGCCGGGCGGGCGGCCGCGGGCCAGACCGCGCCGGCACCGGCCGGGGCGACGGCGGCGACCGGGACGGCCCCGGCGGAGGCGCCCGCGCCGCCCGGCCGGCCGCTGCACACCGTCGCGAACAAGGACCTGCTGGTCAGCCAGCTGCTGACCCCGCAGGCGTTCATGATCCCGTTCGGCGTGGCGTTCGTGCTGGCGCAGTTCCTCTCCGAGGACTCGTGGTCGTTCATCGCGGTGGCGAGCACCCTCACCGCCATGGCCGGCGTCCTGCTGCAACCGGTGCGCCGGGTGCTCGACGACTGGAACTTCCGGCTCGCCCGGGACGAGGGCACGCTACGGATCCGCAACGGGCTGCTGGAGACCCGCGCCCAGACGGTCCCGCTGGACCGGGTGCAGACCGTCGGGGCGACCTGGCCACTGCTGTGGCGGGTCAAGGGGTGGCTGCGGCTGCGCCTGGAGGTGGCCGGCTACTCCGCCGGCGAGAGCGACGACCGCAACCGGCCGGACCGCCTGCTCCCCGTGGGCGACCTGCCGACCGGCGAGGCGATCGTGGCCGAGGTGCTGCCCGGGGTGTGCCTGACCACGCTGCCGTTGACCCCGCCGCCGGAGCGGGCCCGCTGGCTCAACCCGCTGAGCCGGGGCGTGCTCGGCGCCGGCCTCGACGCCCGGGTCTTCGCGGTCCGGTCCGGCCTGCTCACGCGGCAGGTGGCGCTCGTGCCGTACGCCCGGATCCAGAGCGTGCGGGTGGTGCAGGGGCCGGCGCAGCGGCGGCTGCGGCTGGCGACGGTGCACGCCGACACGGCCGGCGGCGCCGGCGCGGCCGCGCGGGACCGGGACCTGGCCGAGGCGTGGGCCCTGGCGGCGGAGCTGACGGCCCGGGCGCGCGCCGCCCGGCAGGCCGGCTGACCGCTCCCGCGTCGGGCTCAGCCGCCCGGCCGACCGCTGCACCGGTCGCCGCGCGGGTCCGTGGTCACCCGACCGGCCGACCGCGCACGGATCGCGGGCCGCCCCGCCGCGGGGTCGGCGCTCAGCGCGTCGCCGGCACCGCCGGCGGCTCGGCGGACGCGGGCGGGTCGGTCGGCTCGGGGTCGCCCTCCGCCACGGCCCGGCGGGCCCGGCGCGCCGCCCACCAGCGCTCCGCCAGGCCGACCACCAGGAAGGTCATCCCGACGTACGCCCAGCCGACCAGCACGTCGATGACGTAGTGCTCGCCGCTGTAGACCAGGGTGAAGGTCATCGCCAGCGGGTACGCCAACAGCAGCGGCCACCAGCGGCGGCGGGTCTGCCGGAGGAAGAACAGCACCACGAACAGGGCGAACGCGGTGTGCAGCGACGGCATGGCGGCCACCGGGTTGGAGGCGATCTGCCCGGCGTTGAGCAGGTTGCCGGCGCCGTGCATGCCGAACGCCTTCCAGCCCCGGGTGGAGATCCGGGCTACCTCCTCCAGCAGCCCGTTCTGTGCCGCCCACCAGGGCGGGGCCGCCGGGTAGAGGAAGTAGGTGACCAGGCCGGTGGCGCACAGGAAACCCCAGCGACGCATGAACGCCGCCCAGCGCCCCCGGTCGCGCAGCCAGAGCACCGCCGCGGCGGCCAGCGCCACCACGAAGTGGGAGAAGTAGACCCAGCTGACCAGGACATCCCACCAGTGCACCTCGGGCCGGTAGAGGTGCTGCTGGAGCCAGACCGTCGGCACCTCGCCACCGGTCGCCCAGCCGAACATGACCCGGTCGGCGACGATCAGCTCGTACGCGTGCGGGGTCGCGCCGTTGTCGGCGAAGCCGCGGGAGAGGTTGTAGACCGCCAGCAGCAGCACCACCGGCACCCAGTCCCGGGCGAAGCGCAGATGGCTGCGCCACGGCCGGCTGCTGTTCCAGGCGACCGTCGCCGCCCAGATCCAGAGGAACGCGTACGCCGGGTCGGTCGGCAGGCCGATGCCGAGCCAGCCGGCGACGAAGGCGACCCCCCAGACGGTCATCGCGACCACGCGACGACGCCCGCCGTCGGGCGAGGCGGGCGGGCCGGTCCGGGCGGGGGGCTGGGGGTCGGTCGCGACAGACATCGCGGTCAAGGTTAACGGCGCGGACGGCATCGACCGACGCCGACCACCCGCCGCGCCGCCAGGGGCGCGGCGGGTGGTCGGCCCGTGGTGGACGGCGCGCGACCTCGGACCGGCGCTCCCCCGGAACCGGCGAACCAGCCGGCGCGGCACGGACGCCCGCCGGCCCCGGCCCGCCTCGTCTAGGCTTTGGCCATGCAGGAGCAGCCGGAGCCCGCCCTGACGCCGGGCCTGACCGCCCGGGTGGAACTGACCGTCGCCGACACCGACACCGCCCAGGCGGTGGGCTCCGGAGACGTGCCGGTACTGGGCACGCCCCGGGTGCTCGCCCTCGCCGAGGCGGCCACGGTGGCGGCCACCGCCCCCCGGATGCCCAGCGGGTCGACGACGGTCGGCACCCGCGTGGAGCTCGACCACCGCGCGGCCACCCCGGTGGGGCGGACGGTGGTGGCGCAGGCCCGGCTGGCCGCGGTCGACGGACGACGGCTGCACTTCGAGGTGAGCGTGCGCGACGGCGACGAGACGGTCGCCGAGGGCCGGGTGGAGCGGGTGCTGGTCGACCGGCAGCGCTTCGTGGAACGCGCGGCCCGGTCGTCGTGACCGGCCGCTTCGTGCAGGTCGCCGATGGGGTGCACGTACTGCGCGAACCGCTGCTGCACGTCAACGTCACGCTGGTCGTCGGCGACGGGGCCGCGCTGCTGGTCGACACGCTCTCCACCGCCGGGCAGGCCGCCGAGCTGGCCGCCGCCGCCCGGGCGGTCACCACCCACCCGTGGACCGTGGTCAACACCCACCACCACTTCGACCACTGTTTCGGCAACGCCACCCTCGCCGCCGACCCACCCCGCCCCGTGTACGCGCACGAGGTGGCCGCCGAGGCGATGCGCGAGGAGGCGGACCGGCTGCGCCGGGAGGCGTACGCGGAGATGCGCGACGAACACCCCGCGCTGGCCGAGGAACTGGCCGGCACCGAGCTGCTGGCGCCGACGCACACCGTCCACGACGAGACCGTCCTCGACGTGGGCGGCCGGCGGGTCGTGCTGCGCCACCCCGGTCGCGGGCACACCGCCGGTGACCTGGTGGTCCACGTGCCGGACGCCGACGTGCTGGTCGCCGGGGACCTGGTGGAGCAGAGCGGGCCGCCCGCCTTCGAGGAGTCCTACCCGTTGCAGTGGCCGGACACGGTGGCCGCGCTGCTCCGGATGACCACCCCGGCCACCGTCGTCGTGCCGGGGCACGGCGACCCGGTGGACGCCGCGTTCGTCCGCACGCAGCACGAGCAGCTCGTCGAGCTGGCCTGGCTCATCCGCGCCGGGCACACCGGCAGCGCCCCGCCCGAGCGCGTCGCCGCCGAGGCGCCCTTCGGCGCCCGGCCCGCCCTGCACGCCGCCCGCCGCGGCTACGCCGAACTCGACGGCACCGCCTGACCCCTCCCCCGCACCCGCCGATCTTGCAGTTGTCGCCCCGACAGAAGCGGCATATCCCCCAGATCGCGGGCATAAAGTGCAAGATCGCGCAAAGAAGGGGTGGGGTGGGTCAGCGGGCGAACCGGTCGAGGACCTCGGCGCGGGTGGGCATGGCGGTCGCGCCGCCGGGCGACTCGCAGACCAGACCGGCGACCCGCAGCGCGAAGGCCACCCGATCGTGCCAGCCCGCCGGAACGGTGGGCTCGCCGTCGACCAGCAGGTCCGCGACGAGCGCGCCCATCACCGCGTCGCCGGCGCCGGTGGCGTCCACCGCGTCGACCTTCGGGGCGGGCACGCGTACCGGATCGGCGCCGGCCGCGGCGACCACCGCGCCGGCGGCGCCCAGGGTGACCACGGCGGTCCCGGCGCCCAACTCCCGCAGGTACGCCGCCACCCCCTCCTCAGGCTCGCCGGGATAGAGCAGCTTGGCGTCGGCGGCGCTCAGCTTGACCAGGTGGGCGCCGGCGGCGAACTCGGCCACCACCTCGCGCAGCCCGGCCAGTGCCGCCGGCCCGTCGAGCAGCCGGTGGCGGACGTTGGGGTCGAAGACCCGCAGGCTGCCGGCCAGCGCCCAGGCCCGCCGCGCGGCGGCCAGCACCGGCGGCTGGAGCAGCACGACCGAGCCGCAGTAGAGGACGTCGGCGCCCGCGACCAGGTCGGCGTCGAGGTCGTCGGGGCCGAGCAGGCCGTAGGAGGGCGGCTGGCCGTAGAACCGGAAGTCGGGCTCCGGGCCGGCGAAGGTGGCCACCGCCAGTGCGGTCGGGGCGGGGACCGTGACCGCGCCGGCCAGCCCGACGCCGACGCCGCTCAGGAAGTCGCGGATCCGCCCGGCCAGGACGTCGTCGCCGAGCGACCCGACGAACTGCACCGCGCCGCCGAGCCGGGCGACGGCGACCGCCACGTTGAGCGGCCCACCGCCGACGGCCTGCCGGTAGACCGGCTTTCCGTCGCACTCGGTGTCGAGCAGGTCGACCAGTGCCTCGCCGAGCACCACCGCGTATCCCATCTCCGGCCTCCGTCCGCGCCCACCGCATTTCGTCGCACCAGGCTGGCACAGTGCGTGCCATGACGAGCGCGGAAGCCACCGTATTGGCCTACTGGGCGGCGTGCGAGGCCAGGGACTGGGACACGTTCGGCGCGCTGCTCGCCGACGCCGTGGTCTACCACCTGCCGCAGACCCAGGAGCGGATCGTCGGCCGGGAATCGTTCGTGCGCCTCAACCGCGAGTACCCCGACGGCTGGCACCTCGCGGTGACCCGGGCAGTCGCCTCCGGCCGGCAGGCCGCCACCTGGATCACCTGCGCCTACGAGGGCGCGGAGCTTCCCGCCACGAGCTTCTTCGACTTCGACGACGCCGGTCTCGTCCGCGAGGTCACGGAGTTCTGGCCGGAGGCCTACGAGCCGCCGCCCGGCCGCGAGCACCTCGCCGAGCGTTACTGACACCCGGACAAGGGCTGTCGCGCGTCATCCCGCCAGCGGGTCGGCGCACGCCGGAAGTGAGCAGGGGGTTTGCGTCGTCCGGGAACGCTTCCGGCGACGCAAACCCCCTGATCCACACGGGCGGGAGCGGACTGCGGCACGGACCGGGGCCGCCCGAGGCGCCCGGGTCAGCGGACCATGGAGCCGACCACGGGCTTGGTGAGCAGGGCGGACTGGTTGCGCTGGATGCCCGGGTCGAGGGTCTTGGCGACGAAGATGGCGTGCCAGATGCAGAAGATCAACACCGTCCACACCTTGCGGGAGTGGTCGGCCTCCTCCCGCTTGTGCTCCTCGAGCAGCCGCATCGCGTACGACAGGTCGATCAGCTCGCCCGCGCCGGAGTTGGACAGCACCCAGCGGGCCCACTCGTACATCTCGCCGCGCAGCCAGACCCGCGTGGGGGTCGGGAAGCCGAGCTTCTTGCGGTTGACGATGGCCGGCGGCACCACGCCCTGGAGGGCCTGGCGCATCGCGTACTTGGTGGCGTCGGAGCGGGGCGGGAGCTTGAGGTCGACCGGGATCCGCGACGCCACGTCGAAGACCTCCCGGTCCAGGAACGGCACCCGCACCTCCAGCGAGTGGGCCATCGAGATCCGGTCGGCCTTGACGAGGATGTCGCCGCGCAGCCAGGTGTAGAGGTCGACATACTGCATCTTGGTCACGTCGTCGAGCTCGGTGCACTCCGCGTAGATCGGCGCGGTGACGTCGGTGTAGCGGACGGAGGGGTCGTAGCGGCGCAGCAGGTGCTGCTTCTCCTCCTCGGTGAACATCCGGGCGTTGCCGTAGTAGCGCTCCTCGATCGGGGTGGTGCCGCGCTCCAGGAAGCTCTTGCCCTTGACGCCCTGCGGGATCGCCTTGGAGACGGCCCGCAGCCCCTTCTGCACCCCGCCGGGCAGCCCGTTGACCGAACTCAGCGACAGCGGCTCGCGGTAGATGGTGTACCCGCCGAAGAACTCGTCGGCGCCCTCGCCGGAGAGCACCACGGTGACGTGCTCGGCGGCCTTCTTGGCCACGAAGTAGAGGGGCACCAGCGCCGGGTCGGCCACCGGGTCGTCCAGGTGCCAGACGATCTTCGGCAGCGCGTCGATCATGTCCTGCGGCCCGATCTTCGTCGGGATGGTGGTCACGTCGAGGTGCCGGGCCGAGTCCTGGGCGACGTCGATCTCCGAGTAGCCCGGGACGTCGTAGCCGACGGTGAAGGTGAGGATGTTCGGGTTGAACTCGCGGGCCAGGGCCACCACGGCGGTCGAGTCGATGCCGCTGGAGAGGAACGAGCCGACTGGCACGTCGGAGCGCATGTGCATCCGGACGCTCTCCCGCAGGGTCTCCCGGATCTCGTGGTAGAGCCGCTGCTCGTCGGCGACCGGGGTGGGCCGGAACACCGGCCTGTACCAGCGCCGCACGTCGATCCGTCCGCCCGGGGTCCAGGTGAGGTACTCGCCCGAGCCGATCCGGTTGATCCCCTTGTGCAGGGTGCCGGGCTCGGGCACGTACTGCAGCGTCAGGTAGTGGCTGAGGTTCGCGGTGTCGATGCCGGCGTCGCCCTGGTAGCTGGAGTGCGCGAAGGGCAGCAGCGCCTTCTTCTCCGAGGCGAGGTAGAGGCCGTCGGCGGTCTCCAGGTAGTGCATCGGCTTGATGCCGAAGTAGTCCCGGCCGCCGAACGCGCGCCGCTCCTGCCGGTCCCAGATGACGAAGGCGAACATGCCCCGCAGCCGGGTGAGCACCTGCTCGCCCCAGTAGTGGTAGCCGGCGACGATCACCTCGCCGTCACCGGCGGTGGCGAACTGGGCGCCGAAGTTCCGGATCAGCTCCTCGCGCAGCTCGATGTAGTTGTAGATCTCGCCGTTGAACGTGAGCAGGTAGCGCCCGCCCGCGTAGGGCAGCGGCTCGTGGCTGGAGGCCACGTCGATGATCGCCAGTCGCTTGTGCGCGAACACCCCGTCCGCGTACCGGCCGGAGGCGTCGCCGACCACCTCGACACCGGTCTCGTCCGGTCCGCGGTGGTGCAGGCATTCCAACGCCCCGGCGATGTTGTCGCGGTGGGCGGCGGCGTCGCCGCGCGCGCTGAAGAAGGCCAGGAGTCCGCACATGGTGGTCATCTTTCCACGCGTCCCGGGCGGGCGTCGCGGCACCGCAGGCTCTCCCGCGCTCCGGGCGGGCACCCGGCGGCGGGCGGGCCGACACGCAGGCCCGGCAGCCCACGGGCGTGGGGCCTACCGGGACGGCCGGGCCGACGCGGCGCGGGGTACCGTCAGGACCAGCAACGACGCGGAGGGAGCGGGCATGACCGAGGAACGCACCGACAACAAGCCGGCGGACGGCACCGAGTCGCACGACCCGGAGTTTCCGGAGGCGTTCCTGACGTTCATGCGGCAGGGCTGGCACGACACCACGCTGCCGGTCGGCCCGCGGCCGGAGGTGCCGAACTACGCCAAGCGCCGGGCCGCGCTCTCGGCGGCCTTCCCGGGCGAGACCCTGGTGATCCCGACCGGTGGCGAGAAGGTACGCGCCAACGACACCACCTACCCGTTCCGGCCGGGCAGCGACTTCGCGTACCTGACGGGTGACCACGATCCGGACAGCGTGCTCGTGCTGCGGCCGAACGGGTCCGGCCACGACGCCACGCTGTACATGCGTCCCCGGTCGTCCCGGCAGAACGACGAGTTCTTCCGCAGCCGGCACGGCGAGCTGTGGGTCGGTCGGCGGCACACGCTGACGGAGAAGTCGACCGAGTTGGGCCTGCCGACCGCCGACCTGGCCGAGCTGGACGCGGCGCTGGCCGACCTGGCGCCGGGGCGTACCCGCGTGCTGCGCGGCTTCGACGCGCGGGTGGACGCGGCCGTGCGCCCGTACGACGGCCCCCGCGCGGAGGGCCAGCCGGCGCGCGACTGGGAGCTGGCGGTCACGATCGCGGAGCACAAGCTGGTCAAGGACGAGTGGGAGATCGCCCAGCTCCAGGACGCGATCGACGCCACCGTGCGGGGCTTCGAGGACGTGGCCCGGGTGCTGCCGGCGGACCGGGGCGTCTCCGAGCGCCTGCTGGAGGGGGTCTTCGCCCTGCGCGCCCGGCACGACGGCAACGACGTCGGCTACGGCTCGATCGTCGGCGCGGGCGAGCACGCGACGATCCTGCACTGGGTGCACAACAACGGCGCCACCCGCCCGGGTGAGCTGCTGCTGATGGACATGGGCGTGGAGAACCGCAACCTCTACACCGCCGACGTGACGCGGGTGCTGCCGGTCAACGGCCGGTTCACCCCGTTGCAGCGCCAGGTCTACGACGTCGTGCACACCGCGCAGCAGGCCGGCATCGACGTGATCAAGCCGGGGGTCAGGTTCCGCGACGTGCATCTGACCTGCATGCGGGCCCTCACCGAGGGCCTGGCCGACCTGGGCCTGCTCCCGGTGAGTGTGGACGAGGCGATGGACGAGAAGTCGACGATCTACCGACGCTGGACGCTGCACGGTTTCGGCCACATGCTCGGCATCGACGTGCACGACTGCTCTGACGCCCGCAAGGAGAAGTACCGGGACGGCGTCCTGGGCGAGGGCTACGTGCTCACCGTCGAGCCGGGGCTCTACTTCCAGCCGGAGGACGAGCTGGTCCCCGAGGAGTTGCGGGGCATCGGCGTGCGGATCGAGGACGACATCCTGGTCACCGCCACCGGCGCGGTCAACCTCTCCGCCGGGCTGCCGCGCCGGGCCGACGAGGTGGAGACCTGGCTGGCCGAGCAGCGCGAGGCGGGGCCGCGCCTGCCGGGCTGATCCGAGCGTACGACCACACGACGGGCCCCGCCCGCCGGCACGCGACGTTTCGACGTCGCTGTGCCGGTGGGTGGGGCCCGTCAGTCTTTGCCCTGGTCAGGGCCCAATTCACCCGGCCACCCGGTTGCCCCCGTTCCCTGCCGGATCCGAGGCGAATGTGGGCTTTTTTCAGATACGTCCTTGTCGTGAGGATCCTTCTCATACGGTGGTCATCAGAGGCTGCAACCTATTTGTAGCTGGTCGCTCCGCTTCGGGCGGTGCGGCCCCCTTGGTAGCAGGAAAGGGCGGAAGGCTCTGATGTCCGATGACGTAACGACACCTGACGGTGGCCCGCCCGCGGGCACACCGACGCGGGGGCGGCGCAAGCTCTGGGTTGCCGCCGGCGTGGCCGGACTGACCGGCGTCGTCGGCCTGGCGGCGCTGGGTGGCCTGGCCTCCAGGGACGACAAGTCCGGCGACACCGACCGGCTCTCGGACGCGCGGTCGACGGCACCCAGGCAGAACGTCAGCGACGCCGGCAAGGCCGACGAGGCCGGCGGCGAGAAGACCGGCCAGGGCGAGGACGACTGGAGCGGCCAGGGAGACCGGAAACAGGGCAACCGGAAGCACGACGACCGGGAGAAGAAGGTGCCCTGTGACACCGACAAGCTCATCCAGGCGATCACGGACGCCAACAAGAACCACGGCGCGACGCTGAAGCTCGCCGAGCACTGCACCTACGAGCTGACGCGCAGCGAGCACGGCAACGGCCTGCCGGTGATCAAGCAACCGATCGTCCTCAAGGGCGACGACACCAAGATCGTCCGGGCGGCCGACACCGAGCGCTTCCGGATCCTGAACGTCGGCAGCAGTGGTCACCTGACGCTGAAGAACGTGACCATCAAGGGCGGACAGACCGTCGCCCGCAAGATGGCCCCGCCGCCACCGCCCGTGGCGACGTTCGGGCTGTCGGGCTCGACCGCTGCCGCCGCGGCCCCGGCCCGACCGGCCATGGCGGCACCCACGCCGTCGGCAGCCGCACCGGGGACGCCGGCCACTCTCGCCGAGCCGGCCACGGCGGAGGTGCAGTCCGACGGCCCGGCGACGGCCGCGCCCGGGGTGGTCAGCGCCGACGGAGCGGGCCTCCTCGTCCAGCGTGGCGGCCATGCCGACATCGAGCACAGCACGTTCACGCAGAACCAGGCGGGCGGCAACGGCGGGGGGATCGCCAACTTCGGCACCACGAACATCCGCCGCACCTCGGTGGAGAACAACAGCGCCGACGGCTTCGGCGGCGGCATCTTCAACGTCGGGGTGCTGCGGGTCGAGGAGTCGAAGGTGACGTACAACAGCGCCGGGCTGGGCGGCGGCGGCATCGCCAACGGCACGAGTGCGAGCGGCGACACGGCCGACGGCGGCACCGTCTGGGTGTGGAAGAGCACCATCAGCCACAACCGGACCGCCGGCCTCGGCGGGGGCGTCTTCGACAACGACGGCGAGACCACGGTCACGCAGAGCCACATCACCGACAACATCGGCCGCACGGACGTCGGTGGCGTGATCGCCCTCCACGACAGCAGGCTGAGCCTGGAACACGTCGTGGTGGCGAACAACCACACCGAGGGCGAGGGCGGCGGCGTCGGGGTCGGCAGGGACTCCCACGCCGTGATCGAGGACAGCGTGATCAAGGAGAACGTCGCCGAGGGGTTCGGTGGCGGTGGCGTCTACACCGACGACTTCGGCACCACCGTCCTGCGGGACACCGAGGTCGTGGCGAACCAGGCGGTCAGCCCGGGCGCGGTGGGCGGCGGCATCGTGAACGACTTCGGCACGACGAGACTGGTCGGGACGAAGGTGGCGCACAACGTCGCCACCGAGCCGCCGGGCGGCATCCGGACCAACAACAACCGCGTCCTCATCGACCGGAAGTCGGCCGTCACCGACAACCGGCCGACGAACTGCCAGGGCAGCCCGGTCATCCCGGACCGCTGCTTCGGCTGAGCAACCGGACAGCACCACCACATAGCGAGGGCTCCTCCGCGCCGCTCCGGCGGCCCGGAGGAGCCCTCGCCATCCGCCTGGGCCCTCTTGACCGTTCCCGCGCCGATCTGGACGGTCTGCGTCGACTACGCACCGTAGCCGACCGCCTCACCTACCGGCACCAGTGCGACCGATCGGCCCGCCCGGGCTGTCCACACCGCGCACGAGGGGCCCGTACCGAATGTGGGGTTCTTTCGGATATGCCCTCGAGGTGAGGAAGATTCTCATACTGTCGTTTCGGGAGCTACAACCGATTTGTAGCAGGGGACGCTCGCCTGTGGCGTCGCGACCCTGTCTGGTACTAGGAGAGGGCAGAGAGCTCCGATGTCCAACTACCTAACGAACAACGACTCCGAGCGGCCGGCGGCGCAGAAGCGCCGCCGCAAGCTCTGGCTCGCCAGCGGTGTGGCCGGGTTGACCGGCGTGGTCAGCATTGCCGCCGTGGGTGTGGCCACCGGCGCCGGCGCCGTCGGCGCGGACGCCCTGAACTGGTCCACCGCCCAGGTCACCAAGGACGGCGACCAGGGTCGCGAGGACGACCGGGGCCGCGAAGGCGACCGGGGCCACGAGGGCAAGGAGGACCGGGACCGGCACGACAAGGACCGCGGGAAGGAGGTGCCCTGCGACTCGGACAAGCTGATCCAGGCGATCATTTTCGCCAACAACAACCACGGCGGCGAGTTCAAGCTCGCCAAGGACTGCACCTACAAACTGACCCGCTCGGACAACCACGGCAACGGCCTGCCCGTGATCAAGGAGAAGATCACGCTCAAGGGCCACAACACCAAGATCGAGCGGGACGCCACCGCCGAGCAGTTCCGGATCTTCAACGTCGGCAGCGGCGGCGACCTGACGCTCAAGGGCCTGACCCTCAAGAACGGCCAGACCGTCGAGCGCAAGAAGGAGCCGCGGATGACGGCGGAGGCGGTGTGGTCGCGGTACGCCAACTCCGTCGAGGCCGCCGCCGCGGCCCAGGCCGGCAAGCCGTACCTGGAGCTGCTCCAGGCCGCGCCCAAGGGCGCGGCGGCGGCGAACGCCGAGGCCGCCCCGGGCGCCGAGGTCTCCGCCGAGGAGAAGCAGAAGAAGAAGCAGACGCACGACGGGGCCGGCATCCTGGTGCAGCCGGGCGGTAAGGCCGACCTCGAGAAGACCCACGTCGTGGGCAACCAGTCGGGCGGAAACGGTGGCGGCATCGCCAACTACGGCAAGACCAACCTGCGCCACACGACCGTCGAGGACAACACCGCCTTCCTCTTCGGCGGTGGCATCTTCAACGCCGGCCTGCTCCGGGTCGAAGAGTCCAAGGTGACGCACAACCAGGCCATCATCGGCGGCGGTGGCATCGCCAACGGCGCCCCGGAGTTGCACCGGCACGACGACATCGACGGCGGCACCGTCTGGATCGACAAGAGCGAGATCAGCCGCAACGAGACGCTCGGCTTCGGCGGCGGCCTGCTCGACGTCGAGGGCGACACCACCGTCAAGGACTCCAAGATCACCGACAACTTCGCGGGGGTCGCGGGTGGCGGTATCGCGACGGCTGAGAGCCAGCTCGACCTGAAGCACGTCCTGGTCGCCAAGAACACCACCGTCGGCGTGGGCGGCGGCCTCGCGCTCGCCTTCGGCACCAACGCCACGATCGAGAAGAGCGAGATCGCGGAGAACGTCGCCGGGTTCTTCGGTGGCGGCGTGTTCAACCTGTTCAGCCAGGTCACGTTCCGCGACAGTGCGATCGTCCGGAACCGGGCCGTCGGCCCGATCGGCGTCGCCGGCGGCATCTTCAACGTCCGCGGCCAGGTCACCCTGCACGACACGAAGGTGGCGGACAACTTCTCCACCTTGAAGCCGGGCGGCGTCTTCAACTACCAGGGCGACGTCGACGTGGACGACAAGTCGGCGATCCGGGGCAACAAGCCGACCAACTGCGAGGGCAGCCCCACTCCGGTGGAGAACTGCTTCGGCTGATCACCCTCGGTGACGTGCGGCCGGCGCCACCGGCCCCGGCCGCACGGAC
>NZ_JBFAVI010000157.1:0-16611 GCF_040679695.1 Micromonospora sp. NPDC052213 | reverse complement strand
GCTCGCCGCCGCCGCGGACAAGCTGGCCGGCTGGCGGGAGTGGGCCGCCGAGCGGGTCGTGCCGCGCTGAGTGCGTGACCCCGCGCGGCGCGACATGCGCCGCGCGGGGCTCAGGCCGTCGGCCGCTCCCGCTTCGGCAGCTTCGCCACCACCGCGTCGTACGACCCGTCGACCGCCTCGGTCAGCTCCTCGTCGTCGATCCCGCCGGCCAGGCGCAGCGTGTTCCAGCCGGAGCGTCCGATGTACGGCGAGGCTCGCGCGTCGCCCGGGTGCCGGTGCAGCCACTCGTCGGCGATCTCCCGGCTCGGGCCGCACTTCACCCCGACCGTCGGGTCGTCGCCGCCGGCGGAGCCGAGAAAGGCGAAGATCCGGCTGCCGACCTTCACCACCTCGTCGCCCTCCCACGGCTGGTCCAGCCAGGCGCCCGGCTTGCCCAGGCAGTACGCCAGCATCTCCTCGCGCGTCATCGCGTCCTCCTCGGCGACGGTCCCGCGCCCAGTCTGGCCCATCGGGGGCGTCAGTCGGTGGCGGCGGTGCGGGCGGAGAGGCGCTCGAAGCGCTGCTTGGCGGCCTGCGCGCTGCCCAGCCCGAGCCCGTACGCGATCTGCTGCCAGGTCAGCCCGCGGCCACGGGCCAGCGTCAGCAGCCCCGCCTCCATGGCGTCGACCTCGGCGCGCAGGTGGGGCACGAGGGTGAGGGCCGCGACGAGGTCCGCGTCGTCGACCCGATCCTCCCCGGGCTCCACCTCCGCCCCGCCGGCGGCGAGCGCCGTGACCAGCGCGACCGCCTCGTAGGTGTCCGGGACGTAGGGGTTGGTGTGGCGGCGGCGGCGCGTCTCGGTGCCGGCGTGCCGCTCGGTGATCCGGTGCAGCGCGTCGTACGTGCGGTGCGCCCGGGCCCGGCCGGCGTCGGGCGTGCTGAAGGAGTCGGTCATGACCCGACCCCATCACGTCAACGATTAGTTGTCAACGGATTGTTGATATGTCGAGGCGCCGAGCGCCGGAACGAGGCGGTGCCGGGGCCGGATAGGGTCGGTCCGTGGTGGCGTCCTCCGACCGCCGTCCCGCCGACCTCGCGGGACTGGCCGACCTGCTCTCCGGGCCCGTGGTGCCGGCCGCGCGCGGCCTGCTCGGCTGCCGGCTCGCCGCCGGCGGCGTCACCGTCCGGATCACCGAGGTCGAGGCGTACGCCGGCACGGCCGGCGACCCCGCGTCGCACGCCCACCGGGGCCGCACCCCGCGCAACGCGGTGATGTTCGGGCCGGCCGGGCACGCCTACGTCTACTTCACCTACGGCATGCACTGGTGCATGAACGTGGTCACCGGGCCGGACGGGGAGGCGTCGGCCGTGCTGCTGCGCGCCGGCGAGGTGGTCGACGGGCTCGACGTCGCCCGGGCCCGGCGCACCGCCGTACGCCGGGACGTCGACCTCGCGCGGGGGCCCGCCCGGCTCTGCGCGGCGCTGGGGATCGACAAGGGCGTCTACGGCCGCTACCTGCTCGGCGACGGCCCCGTCCGGCTGCGCCCGGCCGACCGGCCGGTGCCGGCGGACTCGGTGGCCGCCGGTCCGAGGGTGGGCGTGACGGGGGCGCACGACGTCCCCTGGCGGTTCTGGATCGCCGGCGACCCCACGGTGAGCGCCTACCGCCGGCACGTCCCGCGCAGCCGCTGAGCCTCCGTCCGCCGGCGTGACGGGGCCCACCACGGTCGCCTCCCCGCGTGGAATAGTTGACTCGTCAAATATGTTGTGCGGTGCGATACGGGAACCGCACCGGCCCCGGCCGGACAACGCGAGGAGCTGGTCATGCAGTTCGGAGTCTTCACCGTCGGCGACGTCACGGTCGACCCGACCAACGGTCGCGAGCCGACCGAGCATGAGCGGATCAAGGCGATGGTCACCATCGCGCTGAAGGCCGAGGAGGTCGGCCTGGACGTCTTCGCCACCGGCGAGCACCACAACCCGCCGTTCGTGCCGTCGTCGCCCACCACCATGCTGGGATACATCGCGGCCCGCACCGAGCGCCTGCTGCTGTCCACCTCGACCACGCTGATCACCACCAACGACCCGGTGAAGATCGCCGAGGACTACGCGATGCTCCAGCATCTCGCCGACGGCCGGGTGGACCTGATGATGGGGCGCGGCAACACCGGGCCCGTCTACCCGTGGTTCGGCCAGGACATCCGCAACGGCATCCCGCTCGCCATCGAGAACTACGACCTGCTGCGCCGGCTCTGGCGCGAGGACGTGGTCGACTGGAAGGGCCGCTTCCGCACCCCGCTGCAGTCGTTCACCTCGACGCCGCGCCCGCTCGACGGCGTGCCGCCGTTCGTCTGGCACGGCTCGATCCGCAGCCCGGAGATCGCCGAGCAGGCGGCCTACTACGGCGACGGCTTCTTCGCCAACCACATCTTCTGGCCGAAGGAGCACACCCAGCGGATGGTCGGGCTCTACCGGGAGCGGTTCGCGCACTACGGCCACGGCTCCGCCGACCAGGCCATCGTCGGGCTGGGCGGGCAGGTGTTCATGCGGCGCAACTCGCAGGACGCCGTGCGGGAGTTCCGGCCGTACTTCGACAACGCCCCCGTCTACGGGCACGGCCCGTCGCTGGAGGAGTTCAGCGCGCAGACCCCGCTGACCGTGGGCAGCCCGCAGCAGGTCATCGACCGTACGCTGGGCTTCCGCGACTACGTCGGCGACTACCAGCGCCAGCTGTTCCTCATGGACCACGCCGGCCTGCCGCTGAAGACCGTGCTGGAGCAGCTCGACCTGCTCGGCGAGGAGGTCGTCCCGGTGCTGCGCAAGGAGTTCGATTCGCTGCGCCCGGCGCACGTGCCCGAGGCGCCCACGCACGCGTCGCTGCGGGCCGCCGCCGAGCGGGCCGGGGCGGGCACGGAGGCCGGCCGATGACCCGCCGCACCCTCGCCGTGGTGTCGGCCGGGCTCGGTCAGCCCTCGTCGACGCGACTGCTCGCCGACCAGCTCGCCGCGGCCACCCGCGACGAGCTGGCCCGGCGGGGCGACGACGTGGACGTGCGCCCCGTCGAGCTGCGCGAGCACGCCCACGACATCGTCAACCACCTGCTCACCGGCTTCGCGCCGCCCGCCCTGCGGGACGTGCTCGACACGGTCACCGGCGCGGACGGGCTGATCGCCGTCACGCCGATCTTCAACGCGTCGTACAACGGGCTGTTCAAGTCCTTCTTCGACCTGGTCGACTCGGGCGCGCTGGCGGACCGGCCGGTGCTGGTCGGCGCCACCGGCGGCACCGCCCGGCACTCGCTCGCCCTGGAGCACGCCCTGCGGCCGATGTTCGCCTACCTGCGGTCGGTCGTGGTGCCCACGGCGGTCTTCGCCGCGCCCGAGGACTGGTCCGACGGCGGCGCCGACGGTGCGCTGCGCGCGCGGATCGCCCGCGCTGGGGGCGAGCTGGCCGACCAGATCCACCGGCGCCCGCCGGCCGTCGGCCCCGCCGACCCGTTCGCCCTCACCACCAGCTTCGAGGAACTGCTCGGGGGCCGGGACCACTGACCGCCGCCGACCCGCCGGCCCGTCGTGGGCCGGCGGGTCCGTGCCGGCTCAGCGGGCGTGGCCGTACGGGTGGGCGACCAGCACCGGGCAGCGCGCGTGCTGCACCAGGGCCTGGCTGACCGAGCCGAGCAGCATCCCGGCGAACCCGCCCCGGCCCCGCGAGCCGACCACCACCAGCGCCGCCTCGCCGCTCGCCTCGATCAGCGCCTGCTCCGGCTTCTCCGCCCGGAGCACCCGCTCCTCGACGGCCAGCCCGGGGTGGCTGCCGCGCACCGCCGCCCCGGCGGTGGCCAACAGCTCGGCGGACTCCGCGTGCGCGGCGGCCGGCGTCCCGGCCACCTCGTCCGGCACCCGGTGCTCCCCGCCCGGCGGCCGGACGTGCGCCAGCACCAGCCCGACCCCGCGCCGGGTCGCCTCGTCGGCGGCGTACCCGACGGCCAGTTCGGCGGGCTCCGAGCCGTCCACCCCGACCAGTACCGGCCCGTCGACCGGGACCGGTTCCTCGGCCGGGCGGACCACCAGCACCGGGCAGTGCGCGTGCGCGGCCACCTGCGTACCGACCGAGCCGAGCAGCAGCCCGGCGAAACCGCCCAGGCCGCGGCTGCCCACCACCACCAGCTCCGCCCGCCGGGACTCCTCGACGAGCGTCGCGCCCGGCCCGCCGGCGACCTGGCACACCTCCACGGCCAGCCCCGGCCAGCGGTCCACCAGGTCGGCGGCCGTCTGCTCCAGCATCTTCTGCCCCTGCTCGGTCGGCGCCGGCAACCCCAGGTCGTACGGGTTGACCGGCACGCCGTAGCCGAGCGGATGCAGGTAGCCGTGCACCAGGTGCAGGGGACGGGACCGCAGCACGGCGGCCCGCGCGGCGTGCTCCGCCGCCACCAGGCTCGACGGCGATCCGTCCACACCCACCACGACGGGTCGATTCATCAGCTCTCCCAGAGGTCGATCAGGTCATTGTCGACGCGGCTCCACCGGCGCACCCGGATTTCCCCGACGCGCCACCCACCGAACCGGACCTGTCACCGCGCCCGCCGGCCACCCGGCGGGGCCCGACGCGGCGGCTGTCCACGCTGCGCCCGCGTACCGGCCTTCCACCGGGTCCCGTCGCGCGGGCGGGGGGAGCGGCCGACGCGACGGGAGGGTGGTGGCCGGGAAGGTCAGGACGCGGCGGCCCGCTACCCGTGCCGCACGATCGCCAGCGGGGAGTGCGCGTGGTGCAGCACGGCGTGGCTGACGGAGCCGAGCAGCAGCCCGCTCAGTGGGCCCCGCCCGCGCGCCCCGACGACCACCAGCTGGGCCGCCTTCGACTCGTCGACCAGCACCCGGGCCGGGGAGCCCCGGACCAGCCGGTGCCGCACCGGCACGTCCGGGTAGCGCTCGGCGAAGCCGGCGACGGACTCGGCGAGCGCGCGCTCCTCCTCCGCGGCGTAGGCGTCCAGGTCGTACACCAGGGGCAGGATGTCGCCCGGACCGACCGGCGAGGGGTAGAGCCAGGCCTGCACCGCGAGCAGCGGGGCGCCCCGGTGGGACGCCTCCTCGAAGGCGAACGCGACGGCCTCGGTGGAGTTCGCGGAGCCGTCGACGCCCACCACCACCGGACCGTCGGCGCGCGGCGCGCCGCGCACCACGAGGACCGGGCACAGCGCGCGGGCGGAGACCTGTACGGTCACCGAGCCGATCAGCAGCCCGGCGAAGCCACCCAGACCGCGGTGCCCGAGCACCACCAGCGCGGCGTCCCGGGACTCGTCGAGCAGGACGGGGGTCGCCGCGCCGTCGACCACCACGCCGGTGACCGCCACCTCGGGGGCGGCCTTGCCGGCCTCGGCGATCGCCTCGGCGACGTACCGCTCGGCCTGGTTGCGCAGGCCCGCGCCGGCCGGCGCGCCCGGCGCCGGGTCGACCGGGACGCGGGTCAACGGCCAGATGAAGGCGTGCACCACCCGCAGCGGACGCTGTCGCTGCGCCGCCTCCCGCGCCGCCACCCGGACCGCGTCCAGTGCGGCGGCCGAACCGTCCACACCCACCACGACGGGGGCACCGGTGTTGATGGCCATCATTCCTCCTTGTTCGCCTTCATCCTGCTCTGCCCGAACGCTACCGGTCAGAGGCGCTCGTCCCGGCCGTCGGGACCTTGGTCCCGGTCCGCCGCTCCGACGGTCACGGCCGGGCCGCCCGCCGCCCGCGCTCCCTGGCCGGGCCCGCCGACCGGGGCTGGCGTCACCGTGTCGTGCGGCGCGGTGCCCGACGACCCGGTGGCGGGGTCGACCGGTCGACGGGTCAGCCGCAGCACCAGCCCGGGCAGCACGCTGACAGCGGCGCAGGCCAGCAGCTCCACCGCGTCGAGCGGCTCCGTGCCGAGCAGTTCCCGCAGCGGGGGCAGCAGCACCCCGGCGATCTGGAGCAGCGCCGAGACCGCCACCGCGACCGGCAGCGCGCGGTTGCCCTGCCCGACGCCGCGCGGTCGCGGCGCGCGGACCGCGAGCGCCACCCCGAGCTGGGCCAGGCCGAGCACCACGAAGACCACCGACTGCCAGGGCCGGTCCCAGTGCGCGGCGAGCACGCCGGCGCCGAGCACCACGGCGGCGATCAGGGCGCCGGTGACCAGCACGTCCCGGCCCAGGCCCGCGCCGAGCACCGACTCGGTGGGGGAGCGGGGCGCCCGGCGCAGCGTGCCCGGCTCCGCCGGCTCCGCGCCCAGCGCCACGCCCGGCACGCCGTGGGTGAGCAGGTTCACCCAGAGGATCTGGGCCGGCAGCAGCGGCACGGCCAGCCCGAACAGCGGCCCGAGCAGCATCACCGCGATCTCGGCGACACCCCCGGAGAGGGCGTAGCGCAGGAACCGCCGGATGTTGTCGTAGATACGGCGGCCCTCGCCGATCGCCGCGGCCACGGTGGACAGGTCGTCGTCGACGAGCACCAGGTCGGCGGCCTGCCGGGCGACCTCCGTGCCGCCGCCCATCGCCACGCCGATGTCGGCGCGGCGCAGTGCCGGAGCGTCGTTCACCCCGTCGCCGGTCATCGCCACCACGTGGCCCCGGGACTGCAGCCCGGCGATGATGTCGAGCTTCTGGTCCGGCTGCGTACGCGCGAACACCCGCGCCTGCGGGTGCGCCCGCGCCGGGTCGCCGTCGTCCCCGCGTACCAGCGGGTCGCCCTCGTGCCACAGCCCGAGCTGGCCGCCGATGGCCGCGGCGGTCGCGGGGTGGTCGCCGGTGACCAGCACCAGCCGGACCCCGGCGTCGTCGAAGCTGCCCGCGATGTCGGCCGCGCCCGCGCGCAGCGGGTCGCCGACGGCGACCAGCCCCACCGGCCGCAGCCCGGTCGGCCGGGCGGGGTCCGCCGGCGGCGCGTCGGCCACGGCGGACGCGACCGCGAGCACCCGCAGCCCCTCGGCGGCCAGCCGGTGCGCGGCGGCCGACAGCTCGGCGATCTCCTCGTCGGAGGCGTCGACCAGCGGCGCGACCAGCACGTTCTCCGGCGCGCCCTTGCACACCACCAGGTACCGGCGGTCGCAGGAGCGGTGCACCGTGGTCATCCGGCGCAGCTCCTGGTCGAAGGGGTGCTCGGCGACCCGGGGCCAGGCGGCGCGGGTGGTCTCCGGCTCCAGCCCGCAGCGGGCGGCGAACGCGACCAGCGCCGCCTCCAGCGGGTCGCCCACCGCGGCCCACTCCGGCCGCTCGTCGGTGGGCGGCGCCAGCGTGGCGTCGTTGCAGAGCAGCCCGGCCCGCGCCAGGCGGCGCAGCTCGTCCGGTACGGCCACCGGCTCGCCCCCGTGGTGCACGGTCCCCCGCGGGGTGTAGCCGGTGCCGGTGACGCCGTAGCGGGAGCCGTCGGCGGTGACGGCGTGCTGCACCGACATCCTGCCCTCGGTGAGGGTGCCGGTCTTGTCGGAGGCGATCACGGTGACGGAGCCGAGCGTCTCCACCGCGTGCAGCCGCCGGGGGATCGCCCGCGCCCCGGCCATCCGGCGGGCGCCGAGGGCCAGGGCGAGGGTGACGACCGCCGGCAGCGACTCGGGCACGGCCGCCACCACGAGGCTCACCGCGGTGACCGCCATGTCGACGACCGGCCGCCCGCCGACCACGCCCACGACGAACACCAGCCCGGAGAGCACCACCGCGGCGAAGCCGAGGATCCGGCCGAGCCCGGCGAGACGGCGCTGCAACGGAGTGGCGGCGGGCCGGGTGGACGCCACCAGGGCCGTGATCCGGCCGAGCGCGCTCGCGGCGCCGGTGCGCACCACCGTGCCGGTGGCCCGCCCGGTGGTGACCACCGTGCCCGCGCTGGCCTCCTCGCCGGCGGCCCGGCCCACCGGCACCGACTCGCCGGTCAACGCCGACTCGTCGAGGGTCAGCCGGGCGGCCTCGGCCAGGAGCAGGTCGGCGGGGACCACGTCGCCGGCCTCGACCCGCACCAGGTCGCCCCGGACCAGGTCGGCGGCGGGCAGGACCAGGTCCCGCCCGTCGCGGACGACCCGGGCGGTGGGCGCCGCGAGCTGGTCCAGCGCGGCGATCGCGCGGTCGGCGCGGACCTCCTGCACCACGCCGATGGCGGTGTTCACCAGCACGACCAGCACGATCACGGCGGTGTCCGGGTAGTCCCGCAGCACGGCGGTGACCACGGCGGCGGCCAGCAGCAGCGCCACCAGCGGGTCGGTGAGCTGGTGCAGGACCCGGGTGGCCAGGTGCCGGCGGGGCGGCGCGACCGCCGCGTTCGGGCCGTCGGTGCGCAGGCGGGCGGCGGCCTCCGCCGAACCGAGCCCGGTCGCCGGCCTGGTCGAGGCGTCAACGGGCACGGCTGGGCCCCCGTCCTCGCCGTTCCCCGGACGTTCCCACATCACCCTCCGCCCTGCCGCGGCGCCGTCCCGGCGCTTCGTCCCGGTTCCACCCTGGCTCCGCCGGTGACGGGCCGACCAGGGCAGTTCGCCCGCGCGGCCCGGGACCAACGGCCCTGTCGCCAACGGACACGGCGCGGTGTACTGGGAGGTAGGACGACCGACCGTCGCAGGGCCCGCGCCACCGCCGCGCCCTCCCGACGAAGGGGGCAGCCGCATGACGACGCTCGACGTGCTCCGCGCGCACCCGTTCCTCACCGGCCTGCCCGAGCCGTGGCTGCCCCGGCTGGCCGGATACGCCCGGCCGGTGGTGTGGCACCCCGGGCACCGGCTGTTCCGGGCCGACCAACCGGCGGAGCGGTTCTGGCTGGTCCGCGCCGGCCAGGTGGCGCTCGACTTCCCGGTGCCCGGCCGGGGCGACGTGGAGATCGAGACGATCGGTCCGGGCGGGGTGCTCGGGTGGTCGTGGCTGTTCCCGCCGTACCGCTGGCAGTTCGGGGCGGTGGCGGCGCAGCGCAGCACGGCGGTGGAGTTCACCGCCCCGGGGGTGCGCCGGCTGATGGAGTCCGACGACGCGCTCGGCCGGCAGCTCACCACCCGCTTCATGAGCGTGGTGGTGGACCGGCTGCACGCGGCCCGGGGTCGGCTGCTCGACCTGTACGGCTATCCCGCGGTCGCCCCGCCCACCGCCTGATCACCTTCGACGGCCGTCGCCCTGCCTGTCGGGCCAGTGCGCGGCTGCGGCGGCGGCGAGGAACGCCCGGGCGCGGCGCCGCAACGCCGCCCAGTCGCCGACGGCGACCTCGGCGGCGTCGACCAGGGCGCCGCCCGCACCGACGGCGACCGCTCCGGCCGCCGCCCACTCGGCCACCGACTCCGGCCGCACGCCACCGGTCGGCGCGAGCGGCACGTCGGGCAGCGGGGCGAGCAGCTCTCGGAGGTACGGCGGGCCGCCGACGCCGGCCGGGAAGAGCTTGACCAGAGCGGCGCCGGACGACCAGGCGACGTCGACCTCGGTGGGGGTGAACGCGCCGCAGACCACCGGCAGCCCGGCCGCCTTCGCCTGCGCGAGCACCTCGACCCGGGTGGTGGGCGTGACGAGGAACTCCGCGCCGGCGTCCCGGGCCGCGGTCACCTCGGTGGGGGTACGCACGCTGCCGACGCCGACCCGGCACGAGCCGGCCAGCTCGTCCCGGAGCGTCGCGACGGCGTCGAGCGCCCCGGGCGTGGTGAGCGTGACCTCGATGCTGTCCAGTCCCGCCTCGGCCAGTTCCCGGCCGGCGCGGACCGCTGCGCCGGGCTCGGACAGCCGGACGATGCCGATCACCCGGCCGAGAGGGACGGCGTCCCGCGTCTCGTGCCCTGATGCCATGCCGATCCTCTTCTCTCTGGAAGCGTCTCCCGGGATGTGGCAACGTATCCCGCATTATGCATGACATTAGCCATAGCGCCGCTGGAGCGGCTTGGGGAAGTAGTGGTCCGGCGGCCGATCAGGGTCCGTTCGCCTCGGCGTCCGGGCCGGAGATCGTCGGGATGGGCGAGGCGATGGCCCTGTTCCAGCCGCCGCCCGGCCAACTGCTCGCCGACACCGCGGCCCTCGAGGCGCACGTCGCGGGGGCCGAACTGAACCTCTGCACGGCCGCCGCGCGGCTCGGCGTCCGTACGGCCTTCTGCAGCCGGGTCGGCGCGGACCCGCTCGGCACCCGGGTGCTCACGGTGGCGGCGGCCGCCGGCGTGGACACCTCGCTGGTGACCGTCGACCCGGCACACCCGACCGGCCTGTTCCTCAAGGACGTCCGGCCGGACGGGCGTCGACGGGTCTACTACTACCGGGACGGATCGGCGGCGGCGCACCTCGACGCGTCCGACGCGGCGAGGCTGCTCGCCGCCCGGCCGCGGCTCGTCGCCGTCTCCGGGATCACCCTCGCCCTCGGCGCGGCCCCCCGGGCGGCGGTCGAGGCGGTGCTGCGCGCCGCCCGCGGTCGGGGCGTCGCGGTCGCGTTCGACCCCAACCTGCGCCCCGCTCTCGGCGACGTCGGCCGGCAGGCCGGTGCGGTGCGGGCGCTGCTGCGGTACGTGGATGTCCTGCTGCTCGGCACCGACGAGGCCGGGCCGGTCCTGGGCGTACGGGACCCGGACGACGCGGAGGAGGTCTTCGCCGCCGCGGCCGCCGCGGGCGTCGGCGAGACGGTGCTCAAGGCCGGCGCGGACGGCTGCCACCACGCCGGACCGACCGGGGCCCCGGTGCACCTGCGGAGTGCGGCGACCACGGTGGTGGATCCGGTCGGGGCCGGCGACGCCTTCGCCGGCGGCTACCTGGCCGGCCGGCTGCGCGGCGCCTCGCCGGCCGCCGCGGCGGGGTTGGGCAGCGCCCTCGCCGCCGGTGTGGTGGCCCGGGCCGGCGACACCGCCGGCCTCCCGGACCGTGCGACCGCCGCCGACCTGCTGCGCCGGGCGCTCGCCGGCTGATGCCGCTGGGCCGGACCTCGCCCGACCATTCCGGGCGCCCGGACGGGGGTTTGACGAACATGCAACCCGTAGTGTGGAATCTAGTTCCGTAATGTGGCAGACGATGGTGAGGGGTGGAGTGGCGATGACCCGGCCACGGATCGCAGCGGTGGACTGTTTCGTCCTCAAACTCCCGAACCCCGAGCGCTACCTCGGCCCCACCGACGAATCCTCCGACCCGGACCCTCCCGGGTACGCGGTGCGCCCCCCGTGGCGCAGCCTCTACTCGCCCCGCTTCGAGACGCTGCTGGTCCGGCTCACCACCGAGTCGGGCGTCAGCGGCTGGGGCGAGGCCCTCGCGCCGGTCGCCCCGGAGGTCCCCGCGGAGGTGGTGCGCCGGCTTCTGGCGCCGACGCTGGTCGGGGCCGACCCGCGACGGGTGCGACCGCTCGGCGCGCGGCTGCGCGACCTGATGCGGGAGCGGGGACACCTCGGCGGGCACCAGGGCGACGCGCTCGCCGCCGTCGACATCGCGCTCTGGGACCTGACGGGACGGCTGGCCGGGCTGCCCGTGCACGAGCTGCTCGGCGGCGCGTTCCGCGAGCACGTCCCGACGTACGTCTCCGGGCTGCCCAAGCGGGACGACGCGGGGCGGGCGGCACTCGCCGCGGAGTGGGCGGCGAAGGGCGTCGAGCGGATCAAGCTGCACCTCGGAAAGGGGGTGGCGGCCGACCTGGCCACCATGGACGCGGTGCGCGCCGCCGCGCCGCAGGTGCGGTTCGCCGTGGACGCGCACTGGACGTACGACCTGGCCGCCGCGACCCGTTTGGCGCGCGGCCTGACCGCCCTCGGCGGGATCGAGTTCCTGGAGGCCCCCCTGGCGCCGGAGGACCTGGCCGGCCACGCCGACCTCGCCCGCCGTACGGACCTGCCGGTCGCCGTCGGCGAGGCGATGCGTCACCGGTACGAGTTCCTGCCCTGGCTGCGGCAGCGGGCCGTCGGCCTGGTGCAGCCGGACGTCGCCCGCACCGGCATCACCGAGGCGATGGCGATCGCCGAGCTGGCCGGGGCGCACCACGTACCGACCGCGCCGCACCACTCGGTGGGGCTCGGTGTCGCGCTCGCCGCCGGCCTGCACGTCAGCGCCGCCGTCGAGAACCTCAGCAGTTTCGAGTACCAACCCACCACCACCGACGTCGGGCAGCGGATCCTCACCGCACCGCTGCCGGGCGGGCCGGACGGGTTCGCCGTACCGGCCGGACCCGGCCTCGGCGTCGAGGTGGACGTCGCCACTGTCAGCGCCCTCGCGGAGGAAAGTTGAGCACCCTCGAGCCCCGGGCCCGCGTACGCGGGCTGGTCCCCATCCTCGCCACCCCGTTCGACGACGCCGGCGCGCTGGACGTGCCGAGCCTGCGCCGGCTGGTGGAGTTCCAACTCGCGGCCGGCGCGGACGGGCTCGCCGTCTTCGGCATGGCCAGCGAGGGGTTCGCGCTCACCGCTGCCGAGCGGGCCACGATCCTGACCGAGACCCGGGCGGTCGCCGGCCCGGGCGTGCCGCTGGTCGCCGGGATCAACGGCACCAGCACGGCCACCGCCGTCGAGCTGGCGTTGGCGGCGCGGGACGGGGGCGCGGACGCCCTGATGGTCCTGCCCCCGTACCTGGCCAAGCCCGCGGGTGGGCAACTCGTCGAGTTCTATGCCGGCGTCGCCGAGGCGAGCGGGTCGCACGTGATGGTGCAGGATGCGCCGGCGGCGACCGGGGTGACGATGCCCGTCGCCCTGATCGTGGAGCTGAGCAAACTGCCCGGCGTCGAGTCGGTGAAGGTGGAGACCCAGCCCACCGCGCCGAAGGTGGGGGAGGTGGTGACCGCGACCGACGGCGAGTTCGACGTGCTCGGCGGCCAGAACGCCTTCTTCGTGCTCGAGGAGTACGCCCGCGGCGCCGTCGGCACGATGCCGGCCTGCGAGTTCACCGACGTGCTCGCGCCGATCCTGGCCGACTGGCGGGCCGGCCGGCAGGAGGCGGCCCACGTCGCGTTCAACCGGCTGCTGCCGCTGGTCCGCTTCGGCCTGCAACCCCGCCTGGCCTGGGCGGTGCACAAGGAGGTGCTGGTGCGCCGGGGCATCATCGAGTCCGCCTTCGTGCGCGACCCCGCCGTGCCGCTGGACGCGGGCAGCCGCGCCGCGCTTGACGCGATACTGCGGCACGCCCCGCTGCTGGCCTGGCGGCCGTGAGAGGCTGGCCGCCATGACGAAGATCGTTTCGGTGGACGTCTACCCCCTGGCGCTCGGCCGCCCGGACGGCGCGCCCCGCGCCTACGCCACCCGACCGCCGTGGCCCAGCGTCTACGGCAACCAGCGGGAGACCCTCGTGGTCCGGCTGACCGCCGACGACGGCACGGCCGGCTGGGGGGAGGCACTCGCCCCGGTCGCCCCCGAGGTGCCCGGCGAGATCGTCCGTCGGCTCCTGGCGCCGGTGCTGCTCGGCGCGGATCCGCGCCGGGTGCGCCCGCTACGGCACCGGCTCGGCGAGCTGATGCGCGAGCGGGGGCACCTCGGCGGCCACCAGGCGGACGCGATCGCGGCCGTGGACATCGCGCTGTGGGACCTCGCCGGCAAGCTGGCCGACCGGCCGGTCGTCGAGCTGCTCGGCGGCGCGTTCCACGACGCGGTTCCGACGTACGTCTCCGGGCTGCCCGGCCGCACCGACGCCGACCGGGTCGCGCAGGCCCGGGACTGGGTCGGGCAGGGGGTCCGGCGGGTCAAGGTCGGTCTCGGGTACGGCGTGGACGCCGACCTGGCGACCGTGTCGGCGCTGCGCCAGGTCCACCCCGACCTGCAGGTCGCCGTGGACGTGCACGGCGTCTACGGGCTGGCCGACGCGGTCCGGCTCGGTCGTGGCCTGGCCGACCGGGACGGCTGGTTCCTGGAGATGCCACTGGCCTTCGAGGACGTCGCCGGCCACGCCGACCTGGCCGCGCGCGTCGACGTGCCGGTGGCGCTGGGGGAGAGCCTGCGGCACCGCTGGGAGTTCCAGCCGTTCGTGACGGCCCGGGCCGCGGGCCTGCTGCAACCGGACATCGGACGGACCGGGATCACCGAGGGGCTGGCGATCGCCCAGTACGCCGAGACCCACCACCTGCCGGTGGCCCCGCACCACTCGGCCGGGCTCGGGCTGGCCCTCGCCGCGGGTCTGCACGTCGCCGCCGCCTGCGCGAACCTGGTCGCCTTCGAGTGGCACCCGACCCTCTTCGACCGGGTCAACGACATCCTCACCGTGCCGATCGAGCCGACGCCGACCGCGATCCCGCTGCCCACCGGGCCCGGGCTGGGGGTCTCGGTGGACGCCGAGGCGGTCGCCCGGCACAGCACGTGGGGCTCGCGGTGAGGCGCGTACTGCTGGTCGGCGCGTCGACCCCGATCGGCCGGGCCATCGCGGCGCGCTTCGCCGCCGCCGGTGACCGGGTCGTCGGCTACGGCCTGGAGCCGGCGGGCGAACCGAGCCTGGTCGCCGACCTCACCGGCGACTGCTCCACCGCCGACGGGGCCGCCGCCGCCGTCGAGTCGGCCCGGGAGCGGTTGGGCGGGCTCGACGTGCTGGTCGCCGCCGCCGGGGCGATGCCCATCGCGCCCGCCCACCGCACCAGCGACGAGCAGTGGCGGGCCGCCCTGACGGGCTGCCTGGACACGCTCTTCTTCCCGCTGCGCGCGGCGTTGCCGCTGCTGCCGACCGGCGGGGCGGTGGTCGCCGTCTCCTCGGTGAACGCGTTCCTGGCCGCCCCCTGGGTGGCCGCCTACGCCGCGGCCAAGGGCGCGGTGGAGGCCCTGGTGCGCCAGGTCGCGCTGGACTACGGCGCGCGTGGGATCCGGGTCAACGCGGTGGCGCCGGGCATCGTCGGTGCCGAGCGGCTGCCCGACGCCGCCGGGGGTTACCCGATCGGGCGGACGCTGCGCCCGGAGGAGGTCGCCGCGGCGGTGCACTTCCTCGCCTCCGACGCCGCCAGCGGCATCACCGGGGTGGTGTTGCCGGTCGACGGCGGACTGTCGATCGCGTCCCCCGCCGCCTACGCCCGGGCCGACCTGCGGCAGCGCCTGGCCGAGTTGGCCCCGTGACCACCCCGCAGGTGCCGGTCGACGGCCGGTACGCCCGCCTCTACCGGCTGCTCGACTGGCCGCCGCGGCTGGCCGGGCTGAACCTGCTGTGGCTGGCCGGGGTGCTCGCCGGCGGCGTGGTCGCCGGCGTGTCACCGGCCACCGTGGCGCTCTTCGCGCTGTTGCGGGACTACCAGCGGGGCGGGCATCCGCAGCCGTGGCGCGACTTCTGGCGGCACTGGCGGGCGGAGTTCGGGCGCTCGCAGGTCCGGCTGGGCCTGCCGCTGCTGACCGTGTGGGTGCTCGCGTTCTACCTGCTCGCCGCGCGGGGCACTCCGCTCGCCGGCGCGGTGGCCGTGCTCGGGCTGGCCTATCTGGCGGTGCTGGCGTACCTGCCCCCGGTGCTGGCGCACTTCGACGTGTCCACCACCACCGCCTGGCGGATCGCCGCGCTCACGGCCGCGCGCACTCCGCTGTGGACGCTCGGCCTGGGTGCGACGGTGGCGTTGCTGGTCCTGGCGATGCTCGTCGCCGTACCCGTCGCCGTCCCCCTCTTCCTGCCCAGCGCCCCGGCGGCGCTGGTCGCCCTGGTCGCCGCGCGAGGCTTCGCCTCGTTGCCGCCGCCGGCCGTCGGCGGCAACGAACCCGGGTGAGACCGTCCACCGTCGCGGCGCCCGCCGTCGTCGGTCGGGACGGCTCCCGCCGTCAGACGACGGCGGAGAGCGGGGCGGCGCTGGCGTGGTAGCCGAGTCCGGTGGAGATCTGGTCGGCCTGTTCGATGACCTTCATGGCCAGTTCGTCCTGGCGCCTCGGTAGGTCCATCGCCGAGAGCGGGCCGGAGACCGACAGGGCCGCCACGGCCTTGCCCGAGCGGTCCCGGATCGGCGCGGCCAGGCAGGCCCGGCCGAAGGCCAGTTCCTCCAGTTCGGTGGCGTAGCCGCGCCGTCGTCCCTCGCCGATCGCGGCGAGCAGCCCGTCGAGGTCGGCGACGGTCTTCGGGGTGTACGCCGGATAGCGTGTCCCGATCAGGGACTCGATCTCCTCGGCGGTCAGGTCCGACAGGAGGGCCTTGCCCAGGGCGGTCGCGTGCAGCGGGCCCCGGCGGCCGACCAGGGTGAACGAGCGGGGGGCGAGCCGGCCTTCGAAGTTGCAGAGGTAGAACAGCTCGGTGCCGTGGCGCTCGGCGATGTTGGCGCCGAGGCCCAACTCGCCGGCGAGGTCCTGGGCGATCTGCCGGGACTGGCGGTGCACCGCCGACTGGTTGAGCGCGACGCCCGCCAGCCCCACCACCGTCGGCCCGATCCGGTAGAGGCCGCTGCGCTGGTCGTGGGTGACGAAGCCGAGCGCCTCCAGCGTCCCGACCAGCCGGGAGACCGTCGACTGGCCCAGCCCGGTGAGCTGGACCAGTTCGGAGACGCGCCGCTCCGGGTGCTCCTCGGTGAACGCACGCAGCAGCGACAGCGCGCGCTCGACACTCTGCGTGCCGCCGCCGACCTCGCGGGTGGTGGAGCGTGGCATTCTGCCCATCCCTCAAAACGTAGGAGTGTAATCCAGATTACGGATCATACATCGCGTGGCGGGGGGGGGGGGGCGCCCGGGCCCGCCGGGGGGCCCCCCCCCCGGGGGGCGCCGGGGGGGCGGCCGGGGGGCCGCCGGGGGGGTCCGGGGCGGGGGGGGCGCGGGGGGGGGGGCCGGCCGGCGCCCCGG
>NZ_JBFAVI010000156.1:0-16623 GCF_040679695.1 Micromonospora sp. NPDC052213 | reverse complement strand
GCCCGCGCCGCGGGCGGGGACGACCGGCATTCCCGGTCAGGGCGAGATGAGCCCCGACCGGGCGGCGTACCAGGCCAACTGCATGCGGCTGTCGGTCCCGGCCAGCTTCATCAGGCGCTGGATCCGGCGCTGCACCGTGCGTTCGCTGGTCCCGAGCCGGCTGGCCACCGTCTTGTCCGGCATCCCGGAGAGCAGGTACGTCAGCAGCGCGACGTCGACGTCGTCCCACGCGGGAGACCCCTCGGCGAGACCCGTGGCGGTGAGCCGCAACGGCGTGGCCGCCTGCCAGACCCGCTCGAAGAGCGCCACCAGCAGGTGCACCAGCGCCTGACCCCGTACCAGGAGGAACCCGGGATGGACGCTCGTCTGGTCGGGCAGCATCGGCAGCAGCACCGTCTCCCGGTCCACGATGATCATCTTGCTGGGCAGCTCGGCAGCGATCCTGATCTCGTACCCGCTCTTGAGGAACCTGCCGATCTCGGCGGGGGTACGCGGATCGTCGAGGGCGGCGCGCTCGTAGACGTAACGGTAGGCGGGCACGTCGGTGGAGACCTCGAGGTCGCCGTCCAGCACGTACGGAGGCCGGAAGAACGCCATTATCTCCCGTTTGGCGCCCCGCTCCATGTTGTCGATCCAGGTGGCGAGCTCCTCCGGGGTGGTGAGCGCCTCCACCTCACCCACGGTGGATGTCGCCCCGGTCCGGTACACCTGCACCAGTTCCCCCAGCCTGCCCTGGACCTGTTGCAGCGCGGCCTGACGCTGGACGATGAGGGTGCCGAGCCCGACGTCGGGTGGTACGACGGTGTGCAGGCCGCCGTCGTCACCGGTGACCAGGCCGAGCGCGACCAGTCGCGCCATCGCGGCTGTCACCGCCGGCGCCGCCATCTGCACCGCCTCCGTGAGATCCGCGACGGTCGCCCGGCGGCGGCGCAGCAGCTCCACGTAGACCGCTTCGTCCTGCTCGCCGATCCCGAGCCCACGCAGCATTCTCATCCCACTTCCCGCCCCTGCCCTCCGGGCGCCGGCCACGTAAGGACCGGCCAGCCAGTATTGCCCTGACCCTGCCGGGCCGTCCAGACCATTCGCCCGCCATCCCCCGCCCCCGCCTACGGCCGGGGGAGGGCGGCGGATCGGGTTGTCATGCGGCGTGACCGCGATGGGACGGTCGGCGCTGGCCGGCATGGTGATGTGCCGGGGGAGCCGTGCGCATCACCGGCCCCGGCCTGCGCGCCCGCCGGATGACGGGCGAGCGCGTCCAGGGACGGTAGGAGCACCGGCCCGCTCGCACGAGAGAAGGCCGGCGCTCCTACCCGACGTCCCGGTCAGCCCCGGACAGGTCCAGGCCGGCAGCGTCCCCGCGTGTGCGGCGGCCCAGACGCCGGCGGCCGGCGGCCTCAGCCTCCGCAGCCGGTGCTGATGTCGAACTCTGTGACGATCCAGCCGTCGTCCTGCTTCTTCCAGGTCACCGCGGCGAAGTTCGGCTGGAAGTCGCCGTTCGCGTCCTTCGGGCAGTTCTCCAGCATGGCGAAGAACTGGTTGGGGTACTCGACCTGGCCGTACATCGTGGGACCCCACTCGGTGGGCGGCGGACCCGACTGCCGGCTGGCGAAGGAGTCCACCACTCCCTCGCAGGTCCTGCCCTCGGCGTCCTTCCACCGCCTCATCTCCCCGATGAACCTGTCCGCGGCGTCGGGAGTCATCAGCGAGCACACCCGCTGCGAGTCTCCGGCGTAGATGGCCTTCATGATCGCCGCGTACGACTCTTCCGGGGACTTCGGGATGCCGGTGTCACTGTCGTCGCCGGTGTCGTCCTGGCTACCGCCGCAGGCGGACAGCAGCGCGACGGCGACCAGCGGCAGCGCGACCTTCGCCACGCGAAGACGCAAGAGGGTTCTCCTTCGAATGCTTGCCGGTGCGGGGACGCAGGCATGCCGGGCGCGCGTCCACCGGCGTGAACCAGCCCAAGATCATATTGTAATGATCTTGCGAGTTCGCCACCGCGTCACCGTTCGAGCTTCGCTGTTGGCGGCGTCTCGACCTCGCCCGCCGGTCATGATCCGGAAACGGGCCGGCGTAGCGGTGGCCGTACCATATGGCGGCAGTCGAGCGAGGATGGACGGTTTGGACGGGTTCAAGGTCGAGGTGGACGCGTTGCGGTCCGTGGGGACGCGGATCGAGGGCATCAGGGCCGACATCAACGCAGCCGAGCAGCGACTCAAGTCGGGAGACCCTGGCGACCTCGGATCGGGGGACCTGGACGACGCCGCCGAGGACTTCGTCGACCGCTGGGGCAGCACGCTCGACAAGATGGCCGCGGGAATGCAGGGCATGCAGAACAGACTGACGCTGTCCACCGACCGGTACTCGCAGACCGACCTCGGCAACGCCCAGTACTTCAAGGGCGTGCCGGAGCCTGATCTGGCTCCGAAGGGGAGCTGACGCATGCTCGAGTGGTTCGGCTTCGCACCCGGGAACTACCCCGCCCTGGGCTTCGATCCTGCGCCCGGAAGCCCCGAGAACGTCGCGGCCTTCACCGCCGTCCTGACGTACGCCGCCGGCAGGATGCAGGAGGCCAGGGGTGAGATCGACGCGGTGGCTCGTGACGTCGGCGGCTGGGAAGGCCAGGCGGCCGAGGGTTTCCGCCACCGCCTCCACGGATTCCCGAAGAAGCTGGACGAGGCCGCCAGCACGATGACCAGTGCCGCGAACCTGCTGCAGCAGTGGAAGCAGGACCTCGTCACGCTGCAGACGAAGGCCCGCGCCTACGAGCAGGACGCCGCAGCGGCCAAGAAGAAGGTGGAGGCGGCCGAGGACGACCCGGCGCTCAGCCTCGTCGGTCAGCTCTTCCACAACGACCTGGACCTCGCCGCCGCCCAAGCCAAGGTCAACGCCGCCACCCGGCGGCTCGAGACAGCACAGGGCGAGTACGACGACATCGTCGCGAGCGCCGAGACCCTGAAGGGGTACCACGAGGAGTTGTCGGCGGAGGTCGCGAGGAAGCTCGGCCGGCTCGCCGAGTCCGCCAGCGATCCTGGACTGCTCACGGAACTCCTGGACGACCTGAGCGCGCCGTTCGACGCGCTCGGGGACTGGATCACGAACAACGCGAACCGGATCGCCAACCTGGGCGACGTCTTCGGCGACATCGCCATGGGCAGCGGCATCCTGTCGCTGCTCATGATCGGCGCCGGCACCCTGCTCTCCGGGACGGTGATCGGCGCCCCGCTCGGCGGGGCGCTCATCATGATCGGCGGCAGCGGCCTGGGTGCCAGCACGATCCTCGGGGTCGGCGCCCTCGTTCTGCACGGCACCGCCTGGTTCGGCGGCGGCGACGTGTCCGCCCAGGATCTGACCTTCGACATCGCCGGAGCCGTCACCATCGGCCTCGGAAGGCTGATGCAGCCGGCCCTCGAGGGACTCGACGACGTCAGTCGCGGCGTGACCGAGGCGTTCTTCGACGGAAGCTGGCAGTCGAGCGCGAACTCGATGCAGCAGGAGGACATCGCCAACCACGTCGACGACTACTGGCAGGACGGCTGGTACGACATCCCGGCCGCCATGGAGCGGGCGTGGAGCCTGGGCGCGGGCGAGGACGACGCCGCACAGCAGGAAAAGGCGGAACAGCTGCAGGAGGCGAAGAAGGCGGTGGCCCACTAGTGCGCACGCCCACCGAGACGGCGCCGCCCGCGCTGCCCCGCGTCAGATTCGCCGTACCCTCCTGGTTCCACGCGGTGCCCATGCACCCCGACCCGGACGAACGCCGGCAGGCCCTGTTCGAGCTCGCCGCCCGGGTCCTGCCACACGGCGACCCCGACCAACGTCTGTTGCTGGCCGCGCTGTACGACCGGCAGGTCGTCGAGTTGAGCCGCTACCCGCTGCTCTACTACGGGTTCAGCTGCGTGGCGGTTGACGGCAAGGCAAGCGTGTCTTCCCTACTGGCCGCCCTGGAACCCACGGAGCAACTGGACGCGAACCTCGCCGCGGAGCAGTTGGCCGCGCGGTTCGAGCGCGAGGCGGGCCCGTACCACCGCGTGGAGCGACGTGACCTGCCGTGTGGTCCGGCGGTGGTCGTGCTGGCCGGTTCCGGCACGCCGATCCCCACGCGGCTCGGCGCGCAGCCGGAACCGGCCGTCGTCCCGGTCGCCTACGCCCAGGCGGTCGTGCCCCTGCCCGACGCGCCGTACCTCCTGGTCCTACGCCTCACCACCCCGAGCCTCGCCGACTGGGCGGAGTACTGCCAGGCAATGGTCTCGATCCTGCGCAGTATCCGGTTCGAACAGCTCGATCCGGCGCCCTGACCGGCCCGCTTCCCGTGGCCAGGATCGCCGCCACCCGGCAGCCCCTTCATGCCACGCCGGTTCTGCGGTCCCGTCGGATGAAACTGACCGTCAGCGGTCGGCGGCCGAGCGTACGCTCGCTGCGTCGACGAGGCGCCGGCAACCGTGGTCCCGTGCCGGCGACGCGCAAGGAGCAGGTGAGTTGAACGCCACGTGGCGGGGGTGGGTAGGGCTGGCGCCGGGCCGGATCTACTACCGCGGCGAGATCGGTGCGGCAGGGATGCACTCGCACCACGCGGTGCAGCTGCTCGTCGCCCGCGACACCGTCCTGGTGCTCCGGGGCGCCGACGGCACCGACCATTCCTGCCGTGCGGCGCTGATTCCGGCGAACACCGCGCACGCCGTCGTCCGGGGCGCGGCGGACGGCCTGCTCGCGTTGATCGACCCGGTGTCCAGTCTCGGCCGCCTGCTCGACCGCGGCGAATCGCGATCCGCTTCGGCCGCGCGGTGGCGGCTGGATCCGCATCCACCACCCCCGGCCGGCGACGTCTCGTCGGCGGAGGCGATCGACGCCGTGATCCGGTCCGTGGTGAGGGGCGAGATCCCGACCGCGCGCCCGCGACACGCCGCCGTGGCCGAGGCGGTGAGTCTTGTCCCTACCCTGCTGCCCGGCAGGGTGGGGCTCAGCGAGGTGGCGCGAGCCGTGCACCTGTCGCAGAGCAGGCTGTCGCACCTGTTCCGGCAGGAGCTGGGGCTGCCGTTCCGTGCCTACGTGCGGTGGGAACGGCTGCGTACGGCCCTGCTGCTGTTGTCGTCGGGCGGGTCCCTGACGCAGGCCGCACACGAGGCCGGCTTCGCCGACTCCTCCCACCTGACCAGGGTGTTCCGGAGCATGTTCGGACTGGCGCCGTCCGAGCTGCTGCGGGGGCTGCGGTGGGAGGGTCAGCAGGTTCGTCCAAGCCCTGGGCCCGGCGCCGGGGAATCGTGGGTGCCGTGACAGAAATTCTCATCATCGGTGCGGGCCAGGCCGGTCTCGCCGCGGGGTACGAGTTGCGCCGCGCCGGATTCGACGTCCTTCTGCTGGACGCGGGCACGCGGGTCGGGGACGCGTGGCGAAACCGTTGGGACTCGCTGCGGCTGTTCACCCCGGCGCGGCACAGCGCCCTGCCCGGCCTGCCCTTCCCCGCTCCGCCCGGCCACTATCCCAGCAAGGACGAGGTGGCGGACTACCTGGCGGCCTATGCCGAACACCATGCCCTGCCCGTCGAGCACGGCGCGGCCGTACGGCTGCTGCGTCGGACCTCGGAGGGCGCCTTCGAGGCCGTCACGCCCAACGGAGTCCGCACGGCGCGTGCCGTGGTCGTGGCGACCGGCCCCTTCCAGGTCCCCCACGTCCCGGCGCTGAGCGACGGCCTGGCCGCGGAGCTGGTCCAGTTGCACAGCGTCCAGTACCGGCGCCCCGCCGACCTCCCCGATGGCCCCGTACTGGTGGTGGGGGGCGGCAACTCCGGCATGCAGATCGCCGCCGAGCTGGCGGCATCGCGGTCCGTCACGTTGTCGCTCGGGACGCGGCAGCCGGTCCTTCCGCAGCGCCCCTTCGGCGTCGACATCTTCACCTGGCTGGACGTCCTCGGGCTGGTACGGGCCCCCGCCGAGGGCTGGCTGGGGCGGCGGATCCGGGCGCGGGACCCGCTGATCGAGACCGGTCCGCGCGCCCTGCGCAGACGGGGTGTCCGGGTCGTCGGCCGCGTGACCGGCGCGCAGGGCCGAGCACTGCGGACGGCCGACGGACAGGAGCTGACGCCTTCCGTCGTGCTCTGGGCGACGGGCTTTCGCGCCGACTTCGGCTGGCTGCGGGTGCCCGGCGCCGTCGACCCGGCCGACGGGCTGCCCGTCCACGTCGACGGCGTGAGCCCGGTGCCCGGCCTGTGTTACGTCGGCCTGCCGTTCCAGCGCAACAGGGGATCCGCGTTGCTCGGCTGGGTCGGCCGGGACGCCGCCGTGATCAGTAGTCGGCTGCGCGCGTCCACCCGTACGACATCGCGGGGTCCACACCCCGAGTCACCCGGCGGCGGATCGGGTGACGGCCCCACCGCCACGCCCGCCGAGCCAGCCGCCCGCGCCTGACCCACCCCGGCCAGCGGGCACCGTGGCATCGGCGGCCCGAGCGGGGCTCCACAGCCTTGGCGGCGCCGGGGCGGGGCGGCCGTCGGGTCCGGCGGGGAACCGGATCCGCGGCCTGGGTTCCCGGGATGTGGACCGGTGGTAACGGGATCCGGCTCGGTACCGCCCTGGGAAGGGGCCGGTGTTACCGATCCGGTTCCTGGCCGGGGTGGCACCTCCCGAACAGGGTCGCCCAACCCACCCCGGCCACCGTTGCAGGTGGGTCCCACAGCGCCGGGCCCTGCGGACGGTGGTCAGTGGGCGTGGGCCTTGGCGGTGAGCACGTGGGTGACCAGGGTGGTGAGAACGTACTTGGTCGACTCCCGGTCCCGCGCGTCACAGAGGACGACCGGGACCGAGGGCGGCAGCTCCAGCGCGTCGGACACCTCTTCCGGCAGATACCTGGGTGCGCCGTCGAAACAGTTCACGGCGACCACGAAGGGTGTGCCGCGCTGTTCGAAGTGGTCGATGACGGGAAACGAGTCGGGCAGCCGGCGGGTGTCCGCCAGGACGACCGCACCCAACGCGCCGCGCGTCAGCTCGTCCCACATGAACCAGAACCGGTCCTGACCCGGGGTGCCGAACAGGTACAGGGCAAGTCGCGGACTGAGCGTGATCCGCCCGAAGTCCATGGCGACGGTGGTGGTTCGCTTGGCTTCGACGCCCGCGGTCGAATCGACCCCGACCGACCGGTCGCTGAGACTCTCCTCCGTACGGAACGGGCGCACCTCGCTGACCGAGCCGACCAGCGTGGTCTTGCCACTGCCGAACCCGCCGGCGATGAGAATCTTCAGCGAGGCCGGCTCCTGCGCCGATGCCTGGGTTTCAGAGTCTCTGAAGACCATCGAGCAGTTCCTCCAGAAGATGCACACCGGCGTGCAGTGCGCCGTGGTTCGGCGGGCGAATGGTGATCAGTTCCAACTCGTGGAGATCGGCGAGCAGGACGCGGAGCACGCCCAGGGGCAGGTCGAGATCGGCGCCGACCTCGACCACGGCGGTCGGCCGCGCGCACAACCGCAGGATCGCGAGATGCTCCGGGCCGAGATACTGGGTGCTGGCGGGATGGACGCTGGCGGCGGCGATCACACTGAGCAGATCCAGCGAGATCTTCGCAGCGTGGGTCCTGCCAGAGGTCACGCCGTAGAGTCGCACCAGGGGCCCTGCCTCGTCGTCGAGCCACTCGCTGCCTCCAGACGACCTCTGCCATGCCGCCATCAGAGGTCACCTGGTCTCGTACGCGGCGTTCTCGTACCTCGGAAGGATCGCCATGTGCTCACCCATCCGACGTACCAGCATCGACATCTCATAGGCGATCAGGCCCGCGTCCGCGTCGGGCTCAGCCACGACGGCCAACCGGGCGCCGGCGCCGGCGGCCGTCACGAACAGGAAGCCACGAGTCAGATCCACCACCGTCCGGCGAACCTCACCGCAGTCGAAGTGGTCGCCCGCCCCGTTGGCGAGGCTGTGGAAACCAGCCGCGACGGCACTGAGGTGGTCGGCGTCGTTGCGATCCAGATTTCTGGTACGCGCCACGAGGAGACCGTCACCGGACAGGATGACTGCGTGCCGGACGGCGGGGGCGCGGTCCGCGAAGCTGTCCAGCAGCCAGGCGAGGCCGCCAGCGTCCGCAGCCGTCTCAGTCATTCTGATCACTCTCCCGTGCGGGTGTGGACGACGGCGCACCGAAACTCACGCCGGCGTCATTATCGGTTCTGGAGGTTGAGGGGTGCATCCCGTCCCAGCCCAGCTGGATGGCGGACATCAGTGACCGGACCTCCTCGGGGTTCCGGTCGTGCGCAGGTTCGGGCCGTGCGGGCGTGGCCCCCGCGCGGCGGGTACCGGCCCGAGGCTGCGGGGCGGCTGCTGCCTGGCGGGAACGTCGGGGCAGCGCCGGCCGGTCGATGTCGGGAACGACCTCCACCGGATTGCGCGGGGCCGGCGGCAAGCTCAGCGCGGGCAGGTCCAGCACCGGTCTCGCTGGCGTTTGCAGCTCGGACGTGCCTGCCACCGGCGCGCCACGATGGCGCGTCGCCTCGGACGGAGCGCGGTTGGTGGCGTGCGCGCCCCGTCGCGGGGGATGCGCATCGGCTCCGGCGAGCCGCCCGACCGGCACCCGCTCGACAGGGCTGTCGGCGTCGACATCGGCGAGCAGGGTGGGAGGCAGCAACACGATCGCCGTGGTGCCGCCGTAGGGCGAGCCGCGCAGCGAGACGCGGATGCCCTGCCGCGCGGCGAGCTGACCGACGACGAACAGCCCGAGCTGGCTTCCGTCCGTCAGGTCGAACTCCGGCGGGTCCGCGAGCTGCGAGTTCAGCTCCGCCATCACGGTGTCGCTCATGCTCACACCGGCATCCTCGACCTCGACCACGAAGCCGTTGGCCGCCCTCATGCCCCGCACCTGCACCTGCGTGTCGGCGGGCGAGTACAGTGCGGCGTTCTCGATGAGCTCGGCGAGCAGGTGGATGAGGTCGGCAACCACCGGGCCGACGATGCCCACCGACGGCGGCATGTGAACGGTGACCCGCGGGTAGTCCTCCACCTCGGTAACCGCCGCGCGCACCACGTCCTGCAGCGGCACCGGGCTGCTCCATCCCCGGCCCGGCGCCTCACCGGACAGGATGATCAGGCTTTCGGCGTGGCGGCGCATCCTGGTGGCCAGGTGGTCCAGGGAGAACAACTGGGCAAGCTGGTCGGGATCGTTGCTCTGCCGCTCGATCTGATCCAGCAGCTTGAGCTGGCGGTGCAGCAGCGTCTGGTTCCGTCGCGCCAGATTGACGAACACCCGGGACACGCCCTGTCGGAGCTGCGCCTCGCCGCTGGCCGCCTCGATGGCAACCCGATGGACGCGGTCGAACGAGCCGCTCAGGTCGTCGAGTTCCCTGGTGCGGGGCCGATCGAAGGCTCGGCCCTCGGCGAACTCGTCGGGGTCGGCGGCCGTGCCGGCACGAAGGCGCTGCACCAGTTCCGGCAACCGTACGGTCGCGACGTCGTCCATCCGGTTGCGGAGCAGGGTGCTCTCCCTGATCAGGGTCCGGCCGATGCGAATCGACACGCTCACCAGCGCGATGACGCCGAGCAGACCGAACCCCGTGGCGATGGCGGCCCGCAGCAGGACCCGGCGGGCAATCGGCTCGGCGCTGGTACCCAACACCGTGGCGGTCCTGAGTTCGAAGGCGTGCACCTCGTCGAGCACGGCCTTCGCCGCGGCGTCCCATTCCGCCGCGGTCACCTTGATGCGGGTGCCGGGCCGCGTCTGCGCAACGGTCTCTTCCAGCGTGCGCAGCCGACTCATGGCCTCGCTGCTTGCGATCTTGTTGTACTCCGCCGCAACGTCGGCAGGCAGGTTGGGCAGCGCCGTGGCGTACGAACCGTTGACCGCGCCGATGTTGGTGACCAGGGCGTACCAGTCGTCGCGGGTGAGGATCCCGGCGGCGATCGCGGCGGACACCCGGGCGTCCACTTCCTCCAGCAGCGCCCGGGAGCGGGTGAGACGGGACAACGCCTCACCAGAACTGTGCACCGTCCTGTCGTCGACCCCCGTGAGGGAGTTCAGGATGCGAATGCCGTTGTCGATGGCGGCGTTGTAGTAGGAAAAGACCTGCGTCGGTGCTGCCGTGCCACTGTCAATCGCCGATCGCTGACCGGACAACTGCCCGAGTCGGGCATCCATTTCCTGCGCCAACTGATTGGCGGATCCCTCGCCGATCCTGCCAATCACATCCATCGCGCCGCTGCGGAATTTCTCGGCGGCCTGGTCCGTGACGGCGCGCGCTTTGTCGAGTACGGATCGGCCCGTGCCGCGGTTTGCCAGATACACCACCGACGCTTTGCGTTCCGCACTCAGCGCAGAATCCAGCGCGTCGGTGGGCACGCCGATCTCCAGATTCCGTTGCTGGCTCTGGCTGGTCGACACGGCACCCGGGACGGTGAGGTACATGCCGAAGGCCCACAGCGGAAGGAGCGTCGCGAACGCCACCACCAGCAGCGACCAGATCTGGAAACGTACCGACCGACGGTGCGGGCGTCGTCTGTCGCCGCCGAGCCGAGGCGTGTCCGACCCGGTGGCGCCCGTCGATGTTCGACGGCGGGCAGATTCATCAGGCAACGGTCCGGGCTCCCCTGGTGGGGAACCCGGGTGACGGCCGCCGCCCGGGTCGGAGACGAAAGATCAACACCGCTAGAGCATAAGGGCCTGTCAAGACCCTGAACAGTGCGACCGAGAGTAGCCGGGGGAGTCGAGACAGTCACATCGATCGCGATGTGGCAGGGCGGGGATGCGCTACGTGAACTGAGGTGGGCTCGGCGTGATCCGGGCGGGCGTGCGTATTCAAAATGGGTACACGAAGCGTGGTGGCAACGTCACGGAGTTCGCCGCGACCGTGCTGGTGTCGTCCAGAAGAAGTGTGCCAGCGGTCGGGGTGGGAGGGTGAATCAATGTTCTCGTGGCGGCCAATTTCTGTTTCCCCTCAACGGGTTTCGGGCGACCCGGTCGAGCGTCTCCCCGTCGAGTGGGGTGAGGCTCCTGTCCGCATGGAGACCCGGGCCGCGCGGGCGCCGTGCCGCCCGCCGCCGCTGCGGCGGGTCTCCTGGTGGGGGCTGCCAAACCGATTGACAATCGATAGGTTACGAGCGATAGTCGATGCATGTTCACCGAGCATCGAGCGGTGGCCCCGCTCAGAGTCTTCCTCGTGTTGCTGTTCGGGATCCTGGTCCTGTTCCAGACCATGTCGCTGCCCGGCCAGTTCGCGCACATGGCCGAGGAATCCCCGGACCTCGCCTACCTCAGGTGGCCGATGACCGCCATCACGGTGTTCTGGGTGCTGTGCATCCAGGTGGTGATCGTGTCCACCTGGAAGTTGCTCACTCTCGTCAGGAACGACCGCATCTTCAGCGACGCCTCCATGGGGTGGGTGAACGCGATCGTGTGGGCGATCGTCGCCGCCTGGGTGGTGCTACTGGGCGTGTTTCTCTACGTCGGTTTCAGAGCGACAGATCCCGGGCTGCCCCTCCTGTTGTTCCTGATGCTGGTGGGTGTCGCCGTGCTGGGGCTCCTGATGGTGGTGATGCGCGCCCTGCTGCGGCAGGCCACGACGCTGCGCACCGACATGGAAGCGGTGATCTGATGCCCATCGTCGTCCGCATCGACGTCGAACTGGCGAAACGCAAGATGAGCGTCGGTGAGTTCGCCGAGCGCGTCGGGCTCACACCGGCGAACGTTGCCGTGCTGAAGAACGGTCGTGCCAAGGCCGTCCGTTTCAGCACCCTGGAAGCCATGTGCCGGGTGCTGGACTGCCAGCCCGGTGACCTGCTCGAGTGGGTCGAGGAATGAGACGTCACGGTGCACCGCGTGCCACCCTCCGAGGGCGAGGCACCCCTCAGCCCCGGCGCGCGGTGCGGATCCTTGCCAGGATGCCCACGAGTGCCGTCGCCGCGGCGGCCTGCGAGACCGCCACGGCCACCACCAGGCTCGCCGCGGAGTGTTCGTACAGTCCTCCCGCCGCAGCGCCACCGGCCAGGGCGCCCGCACCCTGCACGGCGGCGAACACCCCGTACGCGGTGGCTCGCCGCGCAGCGGGCACGAGATCGGCCACGAGAGCCTTGACGGTGGAGTCCTGCACACCCACGGCGGCGCCCCAGACCAGCACCCCGGCCGCCGCCAGCAGTGGGCCTCCGCCGAACGTCAGAACGGGCACGGCAGCGATCAGCGCGGGAAGCACCACCAGCACCCACGGGCCGGCCCGGTCGTAGACCAGGCCAGTCACCAGCGCGGCGAGCGCACCCGCGCCCATCGCCGCCGCGTACAGCAGCGGCACCGCGGCGGTCGCGACGACACCGGCGCGTACGAGGTGGAAACCGATCAGCCCGAACGTCACCAGACCCGCGGTGCACAGCGCCATCGCCGCCGCGAACCAGTGGAAGCGGGCCGGCAGCGACACCCGGCCCGCTGGACGGGCGGGCGGGCGCGGTACGGCGTCGCCCTGGGGCGCCTCGGCCGCTGCGGGGGCAGCCACCCGGGCCCGCACGACGACCAGCAGCAGCATGGTGACGGCCCCGGGTACGGCAAGTGCGGCCAGTCCCGGCCACAGCGCCCCCGCGGCCAGCGCGACGACGCCTGCGACGAGCAGCGGACCCGCGAAGGCGCCGACCTGGTCCAGTGCCTTGTGCACGCCCAGACCCCGACCCAGTCCCACGCGTGCGGCGGCGTCGGCGAGCAGGGCCGACTTGGCCGGGCTGCGAATCGCCTTGCCCAGCCGTTCGGCGACGATCAGTGCCGCGGCCACGGCCATGCCGGCGCCACCCAGCAGTGGGGTGACGGCGAGCAGCGGCACGCAGAGCGCGGTCAACGCGTACCCGAGGATCGTCAACGACCAGTAGCGGCGGGTCCGGTCCGCCAGCGGTCCGGACACCAGACGCAGCAGCAACGCCGCAGCCTCACCGGCCCCGGTAACCAGCCCGACCGCGACCGCCGAGGCGCCCAGCGAGGCCAGCAGCGGCCCGTACACCGACCGGGCGCCCTCGTACACCATGTCCGCGGCGAGGCTGACCACCCCGAACCCGACGACAACCCGCCACGGCGACCAGCCGCGCCCGGCCACGTCGGACGTGCCATCGACCCCGCCCTGCGCCAGGCGTCGACTCAACACCCGACCCGCCACTCGACCTCCCCTCGTCGGTCGCCGTCGACAACCCCGTACACGACGTCGAAGCCCGCGGCCCGACGCGACCCGCCACGGTGTGGATACCAGTTCGACCCCGGGACCGCGTCACCGGCTCCACCTCGCCCGGCCGACGCGGGCCGGCCGGACGCGACAGCGGCGTGACAGCGGCGCGACAGCGCCGATCGATACGTTCATCGGCATGAGCATTTCCAAGATCATCCGCCGCGTCGCCCTCGGCGCGGCCACCACGTCGATGGCCGTGGGCGGCCTCGTCGGCGTCGCGAGCCCGGCCTCCGCCGGCGTCCACCAACCACCGCCGGGCTGCTTCGCCGAGATGGGCTGGTACTACGGCATCGCCCGGTGCAACTACGGCATGCCCGCGTTCCAGGTGCTCGTGCGGTGCAACGACGGCACCTACCGGACCGGGCCGTGGCTGCAGCCGGGCCCGACCTGGTCGCAGGCCAACTGCAACCACCCGCTGTGGGTCACCGACGTGTGGGTCAACCTGGCCGACTGACGGTGCCGCGCGACGCAGCGGAGGCCCGTACACCCTTCCAGGGCCTCCGCTGCGCCGACCTCCCGCCGGGCGCGTCTCCCGGTCGAGTCCGCGGCCCCCGGTAGTCAGGAGAGGCGCTCGATCGTCGCGGGGACCAGGCCGTGGCAACGGGCCACGTCGGTGACCTGGCGCAGCACCCAGCGCAGCCCGTCACCACCGGCCGGGTCGGACGTCACGTCGATGCTCCACGCGACACCGCCGACCCGGCGGAGCTGCCAGAGGTGGTTCGTGTCGTTGACCCGCAGCCGGCCGGTGCCGACCACGCCAGGCTCGGTCGCCTCCGTGCCCGAGACGCCGCCGAGCCGCAGCAACGCCGACAGGCGGGCTATCGCGTCGCCGTCCGGTTCACCGGCGAAGAGCACCCGGTGGACCGCCGGGCCGGTGCCCAGCCGCAGCGGTGCACCGACGCCCAGCGGGACGTCGTCGCCGAAGTGCCGGCGCAGCGCGTCCTCGTCCGGCAGCGCCCCGCCGCCGAGCCGGGCGTACGCCGCTTCCGCCCCGGGGCGGTCCACGGCCGTCAACCGGGAGCGCAGGCGTGGGTCCGCGCGGACTGCCCGCACGAACGCGGCCGAGCTCCACCAGCCGGCGTCCGCCGCCGTCCAGCAGGCGCTGCGCAGCCGTACGGCCGACAGGTCGTCGTCCAGCACGAACTCCTCGACCAGGAGCCCCGCCCCCGTCGCGTCATCCCCGCCGGTCGCTTGCAGCAGGTAGTAGTGGAGCAGTGCGGTGTTCGCGGGCGGCGTCGTCGTTACCTGGGTCATCCCGGGACAATAGTGCCCGATCGGGCCGTATGGTCGACAGGCTCGTCGATTCCGCCGATTCCGCCCGGCCGGCGGTCATCGGGGCATGGCCCGATGGCAGCGGGCCAGTTCCGCGCGTAGGTCGCGTCGCAGCGACCGGTCCAGGTCGGGCTGGGTGAGCGCGTGGGTGAAGTCCCGGGCGGCTTCCTCCCACCGTCCCAGCCGCATCAGCGCCGTGCCTCGGTTGTAGCGGGGGACAGGTGCCGCCGACAGCGCCACCGCCCGGTCCAGGTCGGCCAGGGCGGCGGACACGTCACCGCGTTCGAACCGGATCGCGGCACGGTTCGTCCACGCCTCGACCAGCTCCGGATCCCCGGCCAGCGCCTGGCTGAGCAGGTGGTCGGCCTCGGCGAGGCTGCCCCGCTCCGAACGGATCAGTCCCAGGGTGCACAGCAGCGCGGGCTCCTGCGGGGCCAGCGCCAGCCCGGCCCGCGCGTCCGTCTCGGCCTGTACGAACGCGTCGCGTCGGACGTGCAGGTTGACCAGGGCGATCCGGGCGTCGAGATGCCCGGGGTCGATCGTCAGCACGCGCTCCAGGTCGTCACGCGCCCGCCCGGAACGGCCCCGCTCCTGGTGGAGCATGGCCCGGTTGTAGTACGCCTCCGGCAGGTGCGGTCCCAGGCGGATCGCGGTGTCGTAGTCCCTGATCGCGGCCCGTGGCCGCCCCGCCGCCCGGTGCAGGGCGGCCCGGTCCACGTAGTACTCGCAGTTGTCGGGGTCGTGGGCGATCACGGTGTCGAGCTCCGTCAGGGCCTGCGCCGGATCGCCCAGGGCGAGGTGCACCTGCGCCCGGTTGTGGCGTAGCCGGGCCAGGTCCTGTGGGCGCTCGCCGGGGGCGAGCACCGCGGTCAACCGGGCCAGCCCGTCGTCGATCAGCCGTAGCGCGGCGGCGGGATCGCCTTCCCTGCTGTCCAGCAGGGCCAGGCCCTGCTCGTAGAAGACGGTGGACAGCACCCGCTGCCGCGGGTCGTCCAGCCCGGCGGCGAGGTGGAGCGCCTTCCCCAGCCAGTGCCGCGCCTGCGCCGGGTCCTGGTCGGCGGCCGGCAGGTGCCGGGCGTACAGCATGGCGGTGGCGTACGCGGCCGACATGGCGATCTTGGGGTTGTCGGTGGCGGCGCGCGCTTCGTGGTAGAGGTCGAGGGCTTCGGTGGCGCGGTCCAGCGCCGCCAGGGCGGTGGCCAGGCCGGTGGTGAACGCCCACCAGTGCCGCAGGTCGCCGTCGGGGGTCACCGCGGCGCGTCCGCGTCGGGCGGTTCGGGCCGCGTGGTGGTAGAAGCCGCGGGCCAGGCTGTCGCCCAGGGCCGTGCGCATCGTCTCCGGCGTCGGGGCGGCCGTCACCGGCGGACGGGGGCCACCGTCGTGCAGGTGGAGGCGTACGGGGGACGGCCCGAGTCGGCGGGTCAGCGTCTCCAGCAGCTCGCGGGTGGTTTCGTCGGCGCTCCCGACGTGCGTGAACCGCACCGTGACCGGGTGGCGGAGCCGGTCTGCCCAGGCCGCCACGAACTCGGCCGCGCCGTAGGCCAGGTAGGCGGTGCGTCGGGCGGGATGGAACCGGATCGGCTCCTCCTCGGCGGCCGGTCGTGCCGCGCCGTCCAGCCCGGGGGCGATGGCGTGCAGCTCGACCTTGTGGCGGGACGCCAGGCGGGGGCGGTCGGCGGCGACTCGGCCGAGGAAGGCCGCGACCCCGGCGTACGGCCCGTGGTCGCGGTGGCAGTCGTAGCCGCCCGGCTCGTCGGTCAAGACCGGGCCGATCGCCGCAGGGGCGGGCGCTCGGGAGCGCCCGCCGTGTCGGCTGCTACCAGCACCACTCGATCCAGAGCCGACGGGCACCGGACAGCAGGCGCAGCGAGCTCTTGCGGCGGACGGTCATCTTCCTCACGGGGTGCCTCCATTGTGGATCGTTACGGGACGGGTCAGAGCCTAATCGAGATCGATAGGAATATGAAGATGGCTCGTGATGGTTCCGGCTGCGGCAGGCTGCCGGACGGGCCCCAGGGCTCGGCCGGTGCACACCAGCCCGCCGGCGGCCCGTGCGATCTCGACGACGTCGACCTCGGCCCAGCGGTGGAGACGGGTCAGCCGCAGGGTGTCGACGTCCCTCGGCCACGGCGGCGAGGGCACCGGTGCGCGGGGGCTTCCGCGCACCCGTGGGGGGGGGTGGCGGGCGC
>NZ_JBFAVI010000155.1:0-16690 GCF_040679695.1 Micromonospora sp. NPDC052213 | reverse complement strand
ACCCCCGGGCGGCCCGCGGCCCTGAGGGGGCGGGGGCACGCGGTTCCCGGTGAAGTGCCGGTGGGACCGGACGCCGGTTCGCCCGGGTTGCACGGCCCGCGGCCGGGGCCGGGGCCGGTCAGGCTCTACCGGCGGATCCGGGCTGAGAGCAGCTCAGCCGCAGGTGCCCCAGCTGTGCCGGCCGGCCGCCGGAGAAGGTGGAGCAGGGTGCTGACAGGCGCCCACCGGCAGCGCCCGGCACTGCGCCAGTCCCGCCGGCAACGCGAGGTGATATCCGTTTTGCACCGGTGAGACGATGCGGGCGTGAACAAGATCCCCACGCTGTTCCGCCGCGACCCGGACGACCGCAAGCGCGTCCTGCCCGAGGCAGACCCTGCCTGCCAGTGGGTCCTCGACGGCGAGGGAACGCCGACGCGCAAGTACGACGGCACCTGCGTGATGCTCGACGAGGACGGCACCTGGTGGGCACGGCGCGAGGTGCGGCCCGGCCGGACTCGACCGCCCGGCTACCGGCCGGTGATGACGGACGAGGTCACGGGCAAGACCGTGGGGTGGGAGCCGATCGAGCAGTCGCCGTACGCGCGGTACCACGCCGAGGCTCTCGCCGGCTCCCCCGAGCGACGCCGCGCCGGCACCTACGAGCTGATCGGCCCGAAGATCAACGGGAACCCCGAGGGCGTGCGGGGCCACGAGCTCGTACCGCACGGCGACGCGGAGAGGCTGGACGTGCCGCGCGACCTGGCCGGCCTGCGTGACTGGCTGCTGGCGCACCCTCAGTACGAGGGCATCGTCTGGCACCATCCGGACGGCCGGAGGGCGAAGTTGAAGCACCGCGACTTCGCCTGAGCCGGCGGTTGTACGTCTTCACGCGCTGCTGCCCGCAAGGCAGCGGCGCCGTGGGGAACACACGCCAAAGCGGCCCCCGGGTGCCCTGCCCCCCTCTCAGTCCTCGACGTCGGGTGACTCCGGCGGCGGCAGCGGCAGTTCGACGGCGGCGACCGCTCCCACGCGTACAGCGGAGTGCGCCGGCGGCAGCTTGTCCGCTCGCGGCGAGCGGCTGTGCACCGCGCCCCGGCCAGTCGGGTCCGGTCGCCGGCTCACCTCGCAGGTCACCATCCGGATCGGCGGAGGCGGTGCCGTGAACCGGCCGGTACCCCAGCGCACCCACAGCGGAATCCGTCCCGCGTCGGCTTCGGCGAGCAGCTTCTCCCAGGTGCGGCGGCGCGTACCGTGATCGACCTCGACGACGACCGGCGGGCCGTCCGGCCGGGCACAGGCCACGTCGAGCACCGACTGCTGTGCGGACATCGGCGGCGGCAGCGGCAGCACGCTGGACGCCCGCCGGTAGACCCGCCAGCCCCGCTGTTCCGCCCAGTCGACCACCGCGTCGATCAGCCGGGCGGTGACCTGGTCCGTCGTCAGGTCGGTGAAAGTGACCGCGTCGAGCCGGTCAGCCAGCGACGCCGCCAGCCGCTCCCCGTCCTCACCGAGCACCACCGCCGCAGGGTAACCGCGCAATCGGCCGTCCGCGCCGGTGGGGCAGCACGAGTGGGCGGGTCAGCGATGCGCCGACTGCGACTCGTACCAGTCCCCGCACGCGTGGATGATGGCGGCTGTGAGCCACGTGCACTCCATACCGGTGCGGGTTCGTCCCGAGCCGTGCGAGACGATCGCCAGCCTCCCGCATCCGCGGCTGCGGCCGTATGTCGTCGGTTACGCGGGCTTCCGTTCAGGTTCGGGAGCAGCCGTACGGCACCGGGCCATGCCGATGACCCTGGCCACGATGATCGTCGACTTCGCCGGGCCGAGCAGGGTGATCACCGGGCCCCGAGGTGACCCCGTCGTCCACGAGCAGACCGCGTGGGGGGACGGCGTCTCCGTCGGCCTGACGCCGGCCGGAGTGACCGCGCTCCTCGGCGTGCCGATGCGGGAGGTGGCCGGCGGCACCTTCCGGCTGGCGGACATCCTCGGCCACCGCGAGGTGGAGTTGGCCGAGCGGCTCGGGGAGGCACCGGACCGGCCGGCGTGGTTCGCGGTGCTGGACGACTTCCTGACCGCTCGGCTGGCCGCGGACACGGGGCCGGACGGGCTGACGGTGCGTGCCTGGTGGCGACTCCAGCGATCGGCGGATCGGCTCCGGATCAGCGCGTTGGCCGACGAGCTCGACGTCAGCCGGCGCACCCTTGAACTCCGGTTCCAGCGACAGATCGGCCTGTCCCCCGGAACTGTCGCCAGGATCGCTCGCTTCCAGCGCGCCCTGCGCATGCTCACCCGGTCCGCCGGCCTGCCGCAGACGGCGGTCGACTGCGGTTACGCCGACCAGCCGCACTTCAACCGTGAGGTCCGCGCCATGTCCGGCCTGACCCCGACCGAGCTGTGCGCATTCTTTCAATACCAGGAGCTCTCCCCCGGCTAGCGTCCCCGGCATGAGGCTCACCGGTAAGACCGCACTCGTGACCGGCGGATCGCGGGGAATCGGCCGGGCGATCGTGCGTCGGCTCGCCCGCGAAGGCGCAACGGTCGTGTTCACGTACAAGGAGAATCGGGCGGCGGCCGACGACCTCGTCAGCCAACTCGCCGGCGCGATCGCCGTCCGCGCCGACCAGGAGGACCTCACCAACGTCTCGGCGATGTTCCAGCCGGTCCGCGACGGCCTGGACATCCTCGTCAACAACGCCGCCGTCAACCCCCGGGCGCTGATCGCGGACATCACCGAGGACGAGTTCGACCGGGTCCTGACGGTCAACACCAAGTTCCCCGTGCTGGCCATGCGGGAAGCGGCGCCGGTGCTGCGCGACAAGGGCCGCATCATCAACATCTCCACCCTGAACACGGTGGTGCCGGCGCCCGGCCACTCCCTCTACTGCGCCAGCAAGGCCGCGCTCGAACAGTTCACAGCGGTCGCCGCCCGGGAGTTCGGCGCCCGTGGCATCACCGTCAACACGATCTCGCCCGGCGCGACCGACACCGACCTGCTGCGCGCCGCCAATCCCCCGGAGGCCCTGGCCCAGACCGCCGCCGTCACCGCGTTGCAACGGCTCGGCCAGCCCGACGACATCGCGGCCGTGGTCGCCTTCCTCGCCGGGTCCGACGCGCAGTGGATCACTGGTCAGAACATCCGGGCGACGGGCGGGCTGCTCGTCTGAGCTCGACGCCGACGCGCAGCCCTGCCAGGGGTGGTTGTCGGTGCCCACCGGAAAACCCGGTGGACGTCAGTGGACACCGCACTACCCTCGTCCGGGTGATCGCTGATCTGCCCTCGTTCGAGTTCGCCTTCCCTGGCCCGCTGCGCGACAAGCTGGTCGCCGCCGTGCTCGACGGGACGAAGACCACCACCACCGGCCTGCTCCAGGACTACGAGATCGACGGCGAGTCGCTGCCGGTGGTGGGCACCCGAGCGGCGGTGGTCGACTCCGCCGGCCGCCGGGTCGCGGTGATCGAGGTGACCGACGTGCGTGTCAGCCGGCTTGGCGACGTCGATTTCGACCACGTACGCGACGAAGGCGAAGGGGACGACTCGGTTGCGGCCTGGCGAGCCGGGCACGAGGACTACTGGCACGGAACGGACTACCGGGGCTGGCTGGGCAGACCGGACTTCACCGTGAACGACGACACGCCGGTCGTGCTGGAGCGGTTCCGCCTCGTCGCGAAGCTCTGACCGCCACGGCCGAAGGACGGTCGCGCTCGCTGCCCGGTCGCATTACCACGAGATGTCCGGGGGAGCCGACGCGTCAGGTCAGGGTCGGTGTGGCGGCGAACGCGGTCAACGTCGGCCGCCGCCGCTCGACCTCGGCGGCGGCGAGGACGGCGGTCTGCCCGACTCCGATGGCGACCACCGTGACGGCGAGCGTGAGCCGGGACTGGTCGGCGACGAGCCGCGCGAGCCACCACAGCAGCAGGAAGACGGTGAGGTTGCCCGCCGCCACCGCCACCCACCAGGTCGCCAGCGGCAGCCATCGAGGCGTCACCGGGCCCGGCAGGGCCCGCCTGGTGTAAGCGGTGATCAACCAGACGATGCCACCGACGGGCCGCCCGCCACCTGGACCGCACGCCCGCCGGTCGGATGTTCTCCCGGCCGGTGCCGGGAGGTTAGGCTTCGGCGCATGTCGAGGTGGCGATGGCAGGGCCGTCCGGCGAACATCGCCCTGGTGCTCGTGGTCGGCCTGGTGGCCCTCGTCGGCCTGGTGGTGCAGTCGCGTGGCATCGACACCGCCGCCGAACGGGCGGCGTTGCTGGCCGTGCTGGCCTCTTCCGGCGCGCTGTACGTCCGCCGCCGCCATCCGGTCGCGGTGGGCGTGGTGGCGCTGGCCGCCGTCGGCGCGTACGGAGTGTTGCTGCACCGGCCCGGGCCGATCATGCTGGTGCTCGTCGTGGCGCTCTACACCGTCGTCGACGAGGGGCACCTCGCGGTCGCCATCGGGCTCGGTCTCGCCTCGGTGGTCGCCTTCGCCGTCGCGGACAGCTACAACCGGACGGCGAACAGTGCGAACGGGGCGACGCTGCTGCACGCCGGCTGGGTCATCGCGGTCATCGTCGGGGTGACCCGCAACCGCCGGGCCTACCTCGCCGAGGGACAGGCCCGGGCGCTCGCCGCCGAGCAGCGGATGGAGGAGGAGGCGCGGCGCCGGGCCACCGAGGAGCGGCTGCGCATCGCCCGCGAGCTGCACGACGTGCTCGGGCACCACCTCTCGCTGATCAACGTGCAGGCCAGCGCCGCGCTGCACCGGCCGGACCCCGCCCGGTCCACGCAGGCCCTCACCGCGATCAAACAGACGAGCAAGGAGACGCTGCGCGAGTTGCGTACGACTCTCGGGATACTGCGGCAGGAGGGCGAGGCGCCGACCGCGCCCGCACCGGGCCTGAATCGCCTGTACGAGCTGGTCACGGCGGCCGGCCGGTCCGGATTGGAGATCCGCACCGAGCTGACCGAAACCCGGCCGCTACCGCCGGAGGTCGACCTGGCGGCGTACCGGATCGTCCAGGAGGCGCTCACGAACGTGACCCGGCACGCGGGCGCGGCCGCCGCGGTGATCCGAGTCCGGCCCGACCGCGACGACGTGCTGGTGGAGGTCGAGGACGACGGTGCCGGCGCACCGGGCCCGCCCGGCAACGGGATCCTCGGCATGGGCGAGCGGGTCCAGACGTTGGGCGGTTCGCTGAGCACGGGCCCCGGGCCGGACGGCGGCTTCCGGGTGCGCGCCCGCCTCCCGCTGCGGCCCGACCCGGTGCCGGCGGGAGCGCCGGCGCTGCGATCGGGACCGGGGGACGCGGCGTGATCCGGGTGCTGCTCGCCGACGACCAGACCCTGGTACGCGCGGGGTTCCGGTCCATCCTTGACGGCGAGGACGGCATCGAGGTGGTCGGCGAGGCCGCCGACGGCGCCGAGGCGGTGCGGCTCGCCCGGCAGCTGCGGCCGGACGTCGTCCTCATGGACATCCGGATGCCCGTGCTGGACGGCCTGGCCGCCACCCGGGAGATCGCCGCGAGCTCCGATGTCCGCGTGGTCATCCTGACCACCTTCGACCTGGACGACTACGTCTACGGCGCGCTGCGGGCCGGCGCGAGCGGCTTCCTGGTCAAGGACACCGAACCGGCGGAGCTGATCCACGGAGTGCGGGTGGTGGCGCGCGGTGACGCACTCATCGCGCCGTCGATCACCCGCCGGCTGATCTCCGAGTTCACCGCCCGGGCCACGCATCCGGACCCGGGGCCGCGGCTGAGCGCGCTCACCGAGCGGGAGCGTGAGGTGATGACGCTGGTCGCCGCCGGCCTGTCCAACGACGAGATCGCGGCGCGGCTGGTGCTGAGCCCGGCCACCGCGAAAACGCACGTCAGCCGGATCATGACCAAGGCCCAGGTCCGGGACCGGGCCCAGTTGGTGATCCTCGCGTACGAGTCCGGCCTGACCGTCCCCGGCTGGCTCGCCCGCTCCTGACAACAACCTCCGGGGCCCGCCGGATGCCTGGCGGTGTGGCTCGTCCGGCCTGCCGGCGGGGGCGGATGTGCGGTTGCGCCGGTACGGGGAGACAACCGCAGCGGTACGACGCCCCGGGCGCGTACGACCCGGGTGGTAGGCCCATCGGCAACTCCGGCATGACGACCCGGAGCCACGCTGGTACATACGCTGCCGCCTGTACCCGTCACGCGACCGAAGGAATCCTCGATGTCCATCCGCCACATGCTTGCCGCCGCCGCAGCCGCCCTGCTCGGAGCGTTCGGACTTGCCGCACCGGCGGCCGCGCACGTCTCGGCCCAGCCGGCCGCCGCCAGTGTCTACACCATGAGCGCCGGGCGGCTCGGGTCCAGCGTGGCCGCCGTGCTGGGGCTGATCGGCGTGATCATCGGCGGGCTCGCTCTGGCCCGCCCCACCAGTCGCATCGGCACCGGCAACGGGCGCGGCGGAGCCACCGTGGCCCTGGTGGCGGGGCTGATCAGCATCGCCCTCGGTGGAGTGGTCGTGGCAACCTCCGACAGTGGCATCGGCACCGGCAACGGGCGCGGCGGAGCCTACGTGGCCCTGGTGGTGGGGCTGATCAGCATCGTCCTCGGTGGGCTGGCTCTGGCCCGCACCCGCCGCACCGGCTGACCCGGCCCTCGAGCCGCCGCCGCCCGGGTGCGCCCGCCCGGTTCGGGCAGCCGGCCTCCGGCGGCGGCGTACGGCGGCGAAACGGGAGGCCTACCCGCCTCTGCGCAGCGCAAACATGGATCCGCTGCTCGCAGTCACCGCGACGTGCTTTTCGCCAATCGCACCGTACCCGCCTCCGCGACGATTACCGTACGTTAATGTGACTGACTTTCGGGTTACCGCCGTGACGCTCAGCGCGCTCCTGGTTCTGCCCGCTGGCGCGCTCGTCGTGACACCAACGCCGGCGGTGGCCACGCCGTACGTGCCATGTCCCGCCGTGAAGCCGTCGGTTCCTCCGCCCGCCACGCCGTCTCCGCCACCGGTTGACCCCGCTCAGCGGGCGGTCGGGGGGCAGGCGCTGGCGACGCCGGGACTGGCCGTCCCCCCGGATGCGCCGAAAGCTCCGGCAGTGACCGCCACCGCGTGGCTCGTGGCGGACCTCAACAGCGGTGAGGTCCTGGGTGGGTGCGGCCCCCATGAGCACCGAACGCCAGCCAGCGTGCAGAAGCTGCTACTCGCGGCGTCCCTGATGTCCCGCCTCGATCCGGCCGACGTCGTTCAGGTGACCCGGGCGGATCTGCACGATCTCGATCCGGCGAGTTCGCTGATGGGGGTGGTCGAGGGCGGCCGGTACTCGATCGAGAGCTTGTGGCTGGGGCTTCTCCTCAAATCCGGGAACGACGCGGCCAACGTGCTGGCTCGCGTCGGCGGCGGCGCCGCCGGCAGGCAGGGCGGAGTCGACGCGATGAACGACGAGGCGCAGCGGCTGCGCGCGAACCAGACACACGCTGCGACGCCCTCCGGCCTGGACGGCCCCGGCCAGTACACCAGCGCGTACGACCTCGCGCTGATCGCGCGATCGGTCTTCGCCCGCGAGGACTTTCGGCGCTACATCGCCACCGAGGTGGCACAGATACCGGCACGGCCGGGAAACCCGGCAATCGAGATCACCCATGACCGGACGCTGCTGGGCCACTACCCCGGGACGCTCGGAGGGAAGACGGGCTTCACCGACCTGGCTCGGCAGACGTACGTCGGCGTAGCCGAACGCAACGGGCGACGACTCGCGGTGACCCTGCTCGGGGCGGAGACCGCGCCGCTGGGGAGTCTGGGTGAGGCGTCAGCGCTGCTCGACTGGGGCTTCGCACTTCCTGCCGGCGCGTCCGTCGGCCACCTGGTCGCACCCGAGGAGAAGAAGCACGACCGCCCCGTGGTCCCCGTCAAGGGCGAGCAACACGGCGGGGCCGGGGAATCGTCGTCCCTGTCCCTGCCCGCCGGTCTCGGCCTCGGCGCCGCCCTCGTGCTGACCGTCCTGATCCTGGCGGCCCCACGGCGGCGCAATGGTGCGCGGGGTGAAGGCGGCCAACGGTAGGGAGTCCAGGCCCGCGCATCCGCACGGGGCCCATGGCGACGTCGATCTCCGATGACCGCCACCACCAACAGGCTCCGGGTGCATCCCCCGGCCGGGCGTCTTGCCCCGACCAGGCATGATCCCACCCATGACGATCAACAGCGCCGGCCACTCCGGGAGCCAGGGGCCCTGCCGCTGCCGTAAGCCGGCCCACTGCCACGCCGTGGGCCACTGCCACAGCAAGGTCGGCTCCCGTCGTCAGGGACCCGGCTGCAAGGGCCGTAAGGGGGCCCTGGACTCCTGTGGCGACGACCCGTGCAGCAGCCCGGGCTGCTGCGACCTCGGCCTCTTCTCCACCCAGCTCACCCTGGGGGCCGCCCTGGCGGGCGCCGCCGGTGGCCTGGCGGGCGCCCGGCAGGGCCGACCGGTCGACGATCGGCCGGGAACCCTGGACCGGGCCGGTCTCGCCGCGATCCGCGGCTACCGCCGCTGGCTGTCGCACCGCTGGCCCGGGCAGTGCCGGTACACCCCGACCTGTAGCGCGTACGGGCTCGCCGCCGTCGACCGCTACGGGCTGGCCGTCGGCGGGCGGCTCGCGGCGGCCCGGCTGCGCCGTTGCCGGCCCGAGGTGCCCCTCGGAACCGCCGACCCGCTGCCCTGATCCGGGGCCGCCGGGTGGAGCAGTCTGTGATGCACACAGACACCACCCGGCCAGCCGGGCCGCTCCGGGCGGCCGGCCGGTGCCAGCGTCTCCGTCTCCGCCGGCCCACCCGACGCCGCCCACACCCAACCCCACGGGGGCTTGGCCTGGTCACGCGGTTGGTGGAGCAGGTCCGAGGGGCCGGTATGCGACTGACCGGCGATGGCGGCCGGCGGCAGCAGCCCACGAAGCCCGGCCGCCACCAGTCGCCACGGGGCTCGGACAGGGCCATTCGTTGATTCTTCGATGCCGGAATGCCGCCGTCGAACGCCGACGGACCGGCGATGCTCCCTCTCTTGGGGCCTGTTGCTACCGCCGGCGGCGTGTTCTCATACCGGGACGACGATGTCTGTGAGCTGGTCGGGGCGACCCTCGTTCGTCCCGCACCACGACCCCATCCCCCATGCGTGAGAGGTGCAACGATGCACAGAAGACTGACGTTCCAACTGGCAGTCCTGACCGCTACCGCGGCGACGTTCCTGGCGGCCGGTGGAGCCTCCGCGGCGGTGGACACGGCAGGGTCCGTGACCGCCTCCGCGGGTGTCGCGGAGTGCGAGCCGGGTGCCGAGGGGCACAGCGCGGCGCGGGTGAGCGAGGGCGCCACGGCGCAGGAGCCCGAGCTGTATTCCAAGAACGAGGCAAACGCCTACGGCGTGATCAAGGATTCGCCGCGCCTGTCCAACGGCAGCGTCACCGTGCCCACGGTCTTCCACATGATCTCCGACCACCCCCTCAGCGCGGCCGAGACGGACAGGTGGAACACCCTGATCGCGGCGCAGATGACGGTGCTCAACGATTCGTTCGCGGGCCGCACCGCGGCGAACGCCTCCGACACGCCGTTCCGGTTCTCGCTCGTCGACACGACGTGGACGGTGAACAGCGACTGGTACACGGTCGTGCCGGGCAAGAACGAGCGGGACATGAAGCGTGCGCTGTACACCGGCGACTCCCGCACCCTGAACGTGTACGCGGCGAACATCGGCGGCGGGCTCCTCGGCTGGGCGTACTTCCCGAAGGGCTACAACAACGGCCGGGACTACATCGACGGCGTGGTGATGCTCGACGAGTCGATGCCGGGCGGAACGGCGGGCAAGTACGCCCTGGGTGACACGCTGACGCACGAAGTCGGGCACTGGCTGATGCTGGAGCACACCTTCGCGCACGGGTGCTCCGCTGCCGGCGACTACGTCGCGGACACCCCGCGGGAGGCGGCGCCGCAGTTCAACTGCCCGGTGGGCGCGGACTCCTGCACGGCACCCGGGCTGGACCCGATCCACAACTTCATGGACTACACGCAGGACGCCTGCATGAACATGTTCACCCCGGGACAGGCGGACCGGATGAGCGACGCCTGGGTGGCATTCCGGGCCGGCGGCGTCAAGTAACCACGCACGCGTCGGGGTTGGCGGGCCGCGGTCAGTGGCTCGTCAACCCCGCTGTTCCTGGGCTGAGTCCTTCGGCACGGCCGCGCGAGCTGGATTCGGCCACGTTGACCTGCCATGATGCCGCGCATGTCACTGCGCCGCCGTACCGTGCTCGGCGCCGGTCTGGCGGCCGCCGCCACCCTCGCCGGCTGCCGCGAGGTGGTCCGTTCGGCCACCGCCGGCCCGACCGCCGCACCCAGCCCGTCGGCCGCATCGCCGCGACCGGCAGCACGACGGGATACGGCTCCGAGGGCCGCGGCGCCAGCCACCACCGGCACCCCCGTCACGTTCGCCGACCGCAGGCTGCTCCGCGAACTCGACCGCCACCTCGTCCCGACCAGCGTCAACCCCGAACACCCGGCGTACGCGGGCGCGGTCGCGCTCTGCCAGGTGAACGGCACCACCACGGCGCGGGCGTGGGTCGGCAAGGCGCTGCGCTACGACGCGGGCCCGGTGCTGCTGCCCGAGTCCAAGCAGGTCGCGATGCGGCACGACTCGATCTTCGACCTCGCCTCGATCACCAAGGTCTACACCGCGATCCTCGCGCTGCAACAGGTCGACAAGGGCCGGATCCATCTCGACGCGCCCGTGGCCGACTACCTCCCGGGCTTCACGGGCACGGGCAAGAACAGGGTCACCGTCGCCATGCTGCTGGCGCACACCAGCGGCCTACCCGTCGGAGCCAAGGTCGCCGGCCTACCCGACGACGCGGCCCGCCGGGCGGCGGTCCTCGCCACCCCCCTGGTCAGCGACGCGATCCCCGGCACGGTCTTCCGCTACTCCAGCGTCGGCCTGATGGTCCTCGCATTCCTGGTCGAAAAGGTCACCGGGCAGCGGCTCGACCAGGCCCTCACAACCGGGTTGACCGGGCCACTCGGCCTGAAGGACACCGGATTCAACCCGAAGACCTGGCTCAGCGCCTCAGATCAGGCGAGCCGACTCGTCGCCACGGACGCGCGGTCCTCCCGAGGGCTGCTCCGCGGCGTGGTGCACGACGACGTCGCCAACCACATGGGGGGAATCGCCGGCCACGCCGGCATCTTCAGCACCGCCGCCGAGGTAGCCGTCATCGGGCAGCTGCTGCTCAACGGCGGCATCCACAACGGCACCCGGATCCTCTCCGAAGAGATCACCCGGCAGATGCTCACCAACGTGACCACCGGCCTGCCCGCCGTCGACCCGGAACGACCCAACCGCACCTCCGCGCACGGCCTCGGCGTCGTGCTCGACCAGCCCTGGTTCATGGGCAGGCTCAGCAGCCCCCGCACCTTCGGGCACACCGGCTTCACCGGCACCTCCCTGGTGGTCCACCCGGACCGCCGGATGGTCCTGGTCCTCCTGACAAACCGCGCCCACCCGAACTGGAGCTGGGCGAACCCCGACCCGATCCGCGTGGCCGTCGCCAACGCCGTCTCCGCCACCGCGACACCGCGTTAGGTGGCCCGACCGCCAACGGCTTGCCGTCAACGTCGACGATCCGCGTTGCCTGACGGCATGCCGCAGCCCGCCCCGGTGGCCGGTAGGCGTCGCCGAACAGGCATCGGCGTTCTTGACGCCTGTCAGGTGGCTGTCTAGCGTCGGATGCCATGACCCGGCCCAAGTTTCTGCCGCTGCTCACCGCCCTGATCATCACCGTGGCCGCGACGGCCCTGCCCGGCAGAGCCGCGTCCGCCGGTCTCGCGGGATCGGCGAGCGGACCGGGGGCGGTCATGCTGATCGGCGGTGCCCTCGCCGACGACAACAGCGCCGTCTACGGGGAGTTCGTCCGGCAGGCCGGTGGCTCCGGAGCGCGTATCGGCGTGCTGAGCGCGTCCTCGGCGTCGCCGCACTGGGCCGCCAACCAGGTTGGCAAGGTCCTCGAGCGGTACGGGGCGGCGGAGGTCACCTGGATCCCGGTGAGCGTGAAGAAGAAGGGCAGCGGCGACGATGCGGCGAACGCCGCGCTGGCCGCGTCGATGACCGGTTTCTTCTTCGCCGGTGGCGACCAGTTCCGCTACGTGGAGTCGATGATCCACGCCGACGGCTCCGACGGGGCGGTACTCGCCGCGATCCGGCAACGCTTCCAGGCCGGCGCGCCGGTCGCGGGCACCAGCGCCGGCATGCAGATCTTCGCCGGCCCCGACATGATCACCGGCGGGTCGAGCTACTACGGGATCCGCGACGGTGCCCGCACCGGCTACTACGACACCGACGAGATCCTCGGCTACTGGCCCGCCGGTGGCTTCAGCTTCTTCACCTCCGGCCTCGTCGACACCCACTTCGACGCGCGCGGTCGCAACGGACGGTCGCTCCGGCTCGCCGCCGACACCGGGCACGACCGGGTGTACGGGGTGGGTGAGAACACCGCGCTGGTGGTCACCGGGGCGGGCACGGCGAGCGAGACCGCGCGGGTCGTCGGCACGAACGGGGTGTCGATCCTCGACCTGCGCTCGGCCCAGGTCGGCACGGTCGGCGGGCACTGGTCGATCAGCGGTGTCCGGTGGAGCTACCTCACCGACGGCGACAGCTACGATCCCGGCCGGTGGCAGGTCACGAAGGGCGCGACGAGCACGCCCGCCTCGCCGCACGACCGCGCGGCGGCACCGCCGTCGACCGACGTGTTCGGCTCGTACGCGCTGCGCGACGCCGCCCTCGACCTCGCCGACGCCGGGCAGTCCACCGCGACGACCGGCACGACCGCGGAAAGCGGTCCGCGTTTCGTGGTCGGGCTGACCAAGGGTGCCTCGTTCCTCGCGTACACCGCCGGCGGGGCCGGCCCCGCGTCCTTCACCGACCTGACGGTGTCGATCCAGGCCGGCTGAGCCACCGGGTTCCACGGGCCGAGGATCACGACCCCGATCGGCCGATCAGCCCGCCGGAGGGCGTGCGGCCTCCCTGAAGGCTGCGCGCGACCCGTGGCATGTGCGGGCGCTCACCGGCCGGGGGCGGAAAGGTCCTCGCCGCTGATCACGAAGCACCCGAACATGTCGCTGAGGGCAACGCGTTGGTGGTGCGTCAGCGGGTTCACGAAGACCACGACGTCGACCTCTGCGGCCCGGCACGCCTGCGCGATTTCGCGGGCTCTGCCGGCGCTGAGCAACGTCCGCCGCGAGAACGGCTCGGTCATCTTGGCCGCACCGCCGTGCGAAACCCCCCGCCGCTGGACGTGCCGGCCCGCTACCCGCCCACCGTGTGCCTCCACCGCAGCCGCCAGCAGGTCGAGCTTTGGGTCTGACTGATTGTCCTTCGCCGAGAACAGGCCTACGAGCGCCACGGCGGCGCCCGCCAGTACGGAGGCCGGTGGCCTGGTCGGATCTCGCCGCACGGGGCCATGATGCCAGGCTCCTGGCGGCCACTCCGATGACAGCCTCGGCCGTGCGGTGCCGGCGTGGCACGATACTCGGTGTCCTCCGCCGCCGGGTGGTCGGGACACGACAGTGATGGAGTCGGGATGACAGGACTGGCCGGCGCACCGGTGCCGGGGCTGACCCCACTGTGGACGCACGACCCGGTCACCGCCGGCCCCTACCGGCTGGTCGGCCGTCTGGGCGCGGGCGGGCAGGGGGTGGTCTACCTGGGCGAGGACGACCAGGGCCACCGCGTCGCGGTCAAGATGATCAACATCGACCTGCGCGACCCCCGGGCCCGGTCGCAGTTCACGAAGGAGATCGCCGCAGCACGCCGGGTCGCGCCGTTCTGCACGGCGCAGGTGCTCTTCGCCGAGGTGGACGGCGAACCGCCCTACGTGGTCAGCGAGTTCATCGAGGGGCCAACCCTTCACCGGCACGTCCGCGAACACGGGACGGTCAATGGCAACGCGCTGCACCGGCTCGCCGTCGGCACTGCCACCGCGCTCGCCGCGATCCACCGCTCCGACGTCGTGCACTGCGACCTGAAGCCGGACAACGTGGTGCTCGGCCGGGACGGCCCCCGGGTGATCGACTTTGGCATCGCCCGCGCACTCGGGGTCACCGAGACGGCGACCAGCCGGGTGATGGGGACGACCGCGTACATGGCTCCGGAGCGGTTCCGCAACGACGCGGTCGCCCCGCCCTGCGACGTCTTCGCCTGGGCCGCCACGATCGCCTTTGCCGCGAGCGGCCGGCCGCCGTTCGGCAACGACTCGCCCTTCGCGGTCATGCACCGGGTCCTGAACGACCCGCCCGACCTGCCGCCGCTCCCGCCGGGCCTGGAGGAACTGATCCGGGAGTGTCTGGCCAAGGAGCCGGCGGACCGGCCGGCGGCCGAGCAGGTGCTGATCCGGCTGCTCGGGCAGGACGTCCGGGTCAGCGGTCGGGTCCGCCAGGAGAACCTGCTCCAGATGGGTAACGACACCGCCGGCGCGCCGACGACGAACGAGCCGCTGCCCACGTCGGCGACGCGGCAAGCCCAGCCGACACGGGTGGCACCGAGGCAGGCCCGACCGACGCCGCCGGAGCAACCTCCGGCATCGACGTCGGATACACCCACCGCGTCGTCCCGCCCGGTCGAGGGCTGGGGGCAGCGGCTGCGCCGCGAATCCGTCGACCCCTGGGGTGTGTCGACTGCGATCGTCCTCGGCTCGGGGGGCGCGGCCGCCGGCTACGTCGCGTCGAGCGCGGTGGGCGTGGCCGCAGCGCTGGGGACGGCCACCTTCGTCGTGGTGTACCTGGTCCGGCTGCTGGTCGCGACGGCCCTCGGCGGCGGCGCCTCCGACCGCCTCTGACGGCCGGGTCCGGAGCCGCCCCGGTTGGCGCTGGACCGATAGGTTGACTGCTATCCGTCAACCCGTCGAGGAGGACATTTCCGATGGCCCCAGCCCCGTCGCACACACGGCAGTGGTTGCCGTACACCGCCGCCGTCACCATCGGGTTGCTGGTCATCGCCGGGGCGTTCGTGCTGGTCCGGCAGCGGGAAGCAGGCACCGACCGGCCCCGTGCCGACTGCACCACCACACTCGAGGTCAACTCCTCGACGGAGAAGGCGGCGCTGCTGGTCGAGCTGGCCGAGCGGTACAACAGCAGTGACCGGTCGCTCGACGGCGGTGGCTGCGCCCAGGTGCACGTGAGTGCCCTGAACTCGGGCAAGGCCGCCGAGGCGCTGGGCGCCGGCTGGAGCGGCGTCCGCCTGCCCGAGCCGCAGGTCTGGTTGCCAACGTCGAGCCTGTGGACCGGTCAGCTCCGGTTGTTCGACCAGGCCGCCGGGCGAGCGCCGCAGACGCCGGACCGGTATCCGTCGATCGCCAACAGTCCCCTCGTGATCGCGATGCGACAGCCGAAGGGCGACCTGGTACGCCAGCGCGGAGCGCTGGGCTGGGGGGACATCCTCGGCCTCTCCGGGCGGGAGGGGTGGGCCGGTTTCGGTAAGCCGGAGTGGGGCCGCTTCACCTTCGGCAAGGACAACCCGAACCTCTCCACGTCGGGGCTGGCGGCGACCATCGCCACCTACTACGCCGCCGCCCAGCGGTCCAGCGACCTGACCCGGTCGGACCTGGTGGACCCGAAGGTGACCCAGTTCGTCCGGCGGATCGAGGCCAACGTGTCGCACTACAGCGACGACGTGGTGGACCTGCTGCGGGACCTCGCCGAGGCCGACCTGGCCGGCGGGGACGGGAGCACGGACGACATGAGCGCGATCGTCATGCAGGAGGAACTGGTCCACCTCTACAACGAGGGGAGACTGAGCCCGACGCACGACGGCCAGGAGCGGGGCCAGCGGCCGAACGTCCCGCTGGTCGCCGTCCACCCGAAGGAGGGCACCTTCAACCTGGACCACCCGTTCGTGGTGCTCCCCTCCGCCGACGAACGGCAACGCGTGGCGGCAGCCGACTTCCTGGCATTCCTGACCGAGGACGCCCAGCAGAGGAGCTTCGCCCGGCTCGGCTTCCGGGACCACGAACGCCGGGCCCCGGCGGAACTGCTCGCCAGCGTCGGCACCGAGCCCACCGGCGGGCTGACCTACTTCGAGCCGCCGGACCCGGCCGTGGTCAACGCGATGTTGGACGGCTGGAGCACGCTGCGCAAGAAGGCCAACATCCTGATCGCGCTGGACACCTCCGGGTCAATGGAGGCGGCGGTCGGCGACCGTACCCGTTTCCAGGTCGCCTCGGCGGCGGCGGCCAAGGGACTCGCGCTGCTCAACTCGGAGGACCGGGTGGGGCTCTGGTCGTTCTCCTCCGAGACGTCGAAGCGGCCCGACGGCCCGTACCGGGAGGAGGTCCGGCTCGATGACTTCGACCAGCAGCGGATCACTCGCCGGATCGGTGGCCTGCACGTCGAGGGGGGCACCGCGCTGTACGCGACGGTCCGGGCCGCCCACGGGTACCTGCTCGACCGGTACGACCCGGAACGAATCAACGCGGTCGTGGTGCTGACCGACGGCAAGAACGAGTACGGTCGGGACAACGACCTGGCCCGGTTGCTCGCCGACGTCGCCCTGGATCCGCGGCGCCCGGTCAAGGTCTTCTGCATCGCCTTCGACCGGGAGTCGGACTTCGCCACGCTGGACCGGATCGCCAAGGCGTCGTCGGGCAAGGCGTTCGACGCCACCGACCCTGCCAAGATCGACGAGGCATTCGTGAAGCTGGTCAGCAGCTTCTGACCGCCGGTACGACTCTGGAGCGTCTCAACGCC
>NZ_JBFAVI010000154.1:0-16703 GCF_040679695.1 Micromonospora sp. NPDC052213 | reverse complement strand
GCCGCCCGGGCGCCGCGCCGACCGCTACCAGGCCGCTACCAAGGCGGTAACGTCGCCGGCGAGCATTCCGGCCTCGCCGTAGCTTCCGAACCAAAAACAACTCCAACCCTGGTCAGGGGCCCTGCGCGAACGCCTGGAGCCCAGGATGGTTATCCCATCTTTGACCAGCGCTGGAGTTGTTCTTGGTCCGGAAGCTCCCGCTTCGCCATCAGGAAGTTACTTCCCAGACCCGCCGGGGCGCAGCGGTGCGCCCCCGGATCGATGGACCGAACTCGGTTACCCCGAAGCAGCCAACCTGCGGGTCAGGATTAGCGCTGTCGACATGAACTGACGGGCGGCCCCCTGAGTCAGCCCCTGCCGGTCAGGATGCGTCGAGCGCGTTCCAAGGCGCCAGGCGGATCGAGCTCGGCGCGGAGCCCGAGCAGGTATCCGGCGGCGCTGGTACGCCGCTCGCCCGCCGACCTGTGGGCCTCCCGGACAGCCGTGAAGGCTTGGACGGCGAGCATTCCGCCGGCGCCGATCACCGGCGAGAGATTGAGGGCGTGGGCGGCAAGGGCCGCCACCGTCGGCAGTTCCAGAGACTTCAGGCCGAAGATCGCCCTGACCGGCTCCAGGCCCAGGGCTCGTAGGCCGCGTTCGAGTTCCCGGACCGAGCTGCCCACGTCCGCCTCGACCATCGCGGCCAGTCGTGCCCGGAGGATCTCGGGATCCTCGATGCCGTCCAACTGCGCGAACTCGTCCCCCAGGCCGGTCAGGTGGGCACGGAACGCGTCGAACTCGACGGCCAACGTCCGCCGCGCCCGGACGATGTCCTGAGCGGACACCTGTTCCAGGCCGGCGGGCAGCACGGACCGCAGCGCCAGGCAGGCATACAGCACCGATCTGGCAGACGAGGAGGCACCGGGCGGCCGGGTGTTCACCAGTGCCGCGCCCAACTCCTGCACCGTCCAGTCCTCGGGCAGCGCGAACAGCCGCGGATCGTGCGTCACTGGCAGCAGTTGGTTGGCCCGGGCGATCCGCTGCGCCAGGGAACAGGAGTAGACGGCCACGAGGCGCGGATGCATACCCACCCATCGCCCGTCGCGCAGCCCCGTCAGGGGATCGAACCGTGACTTCGTTGCAAGCCCGCGATCGCGCAGCAGCCTGATGAGCGCCTCGTCGTCCCCCAGTTGGCTGGCGTGGATCCAGGCGAAACGTGATTCGTCCCAAAGCCACGGGTCGTGGCTGTGCATTCCAGAGCCACCGGCTCCCAGGTAGTCCGGGACCAGGTAGCGCCCCAGAGCCTGGGCGTCCTGCTGGACGAAGTCCCCGAATTCCCGCGCCGTGCTCGCGGCCTGCGGGTACGGGTCGACGTCGAGAAGGAAGTCGAGCTCGGCGCGCAGCACACTGGCGGTCTCCGAGTCGCGCACCGGATAGTTCGGCGGTCGGACCCGCGCAACCTGTGGCAGATAGAGGGCCGCCGCCTTCAGCCAGGTGTCGTCCTGGACATGGAAGTACGGGTAGTAGAGCCCGATGTCGCTCATCCGCATCCCTCCCGGATACCGCCGGATGATTGTCCGTGATCTATGAGGATGCCACGGTGCGAGTCGCCATCTGGTCGGCCGGCGACCTGCCGGGCGACCGCGTCGACGTCGGCGTCTGGGCGGCCCTCGGCCGAGGATTTCCAGTCGGTGATCGTCGCCGCGTGGACCGGCAGCGAAGCGGGCCCGCCCTCGTATCGAAGGGTGCCCGCTTCGCTTCGGGCTCTACGCCAGCCTCTCGACGCCGTAGCGTTGTTTTTGGTCCGGAAACTACATCCGCGACTCGGCGTCCCGGCCGTCCCGGGCCGCCTCGCAGCGCTCCGCCAGCTCGTACTTCAGACTCCGGCACCGGCCGTCGCTCAGGCTCTGGTCTTCCACCACCACACCACCCAACGACACCACGCCGCCGCCGGGTGGCACCTGGAACCGCTACAACCCGTCATGACGACCTACCCAGGAGATCTCTTCCCGAGGTGGCCGCTCTCGGCTCTCTACAGCAGCAACGAACCCCTTCGTCACTGCTGGTAAAGCCGCTCAGCGTCCGCCCACATACTGAACCTTTTTCATCGTGACGGTGCAGGTCACGGCCAAGTGGAGACCCAGGTGTTCGGCCCGCGCTTCCGGCATCATCGACGCCCTGAACAGCGCCAACGTGATGACCTTTGCCGATAAGGCATACCAAGGCGCCCGCGGCAGCATCCGCACACCGTTCAAACGCCACCGCCACCGCCACCGCCATCGGCCGAAACTGCCGCGCTGGCAGAAGAAGGTCAACCGCGCTCACGCTCGGATCCGGGCCATCGGTGAACGCGCCAACGCCACCCTCAAGACCTGGAAAGTTCTGACGAAACTGCGCTGTTGCCCACACCGCGCCACCGCGATCCTGCAGGCGATCCTGGTTCTGCACCACGTCGAGAACCCGGCCTACGCAGGATAAAAGGGATCGTTGTTACACGGACGGGTCCCAGGCGATGAGCTGATCGAAGATGCGACGGTCGCCGTCGAGCTTTAGCTTCAGAGAATCCGGCGGTATGCGGCCGTAAAAGAACAGGACCAGGTCACTGGCCGTGCCCCGGGCGGAGGCGTCGGCCGTGTCCGTGTCCGGGTCCTCGTTGGCAGCCGGCGCGCCGAGGCGGGCGGCCCATGCGCCGTCGCGGGACAGCCGAAGGCGCCAAGAGCGGCCCTCGGTGGCGTAGTAATCGACGACGGCGGGTTCGTGCGGCCAGGCGACATCCGTCGAGCAGAGGGTGAACTGGCAGTCGTCGAAACCGTCGAGGGCGACCTCGTCCGGCAGCGGCTGCGGGGCACCCACGGTGAGCTGGACATCGTAGGTGTGTACCGCGATCTCGGGAACCTGACGCCGTGCCCATGCACCGGAGGTTTGCGGTGACTGCGAGTCACCCCACCACGTCCAACAACCGCGGTCCGGGCCGGCCTCGCGCAGCGCGCTCGTCAGTCGCTCGACGGACTCGGTCCACCAGGCCAGGAGAGCCTCGCGTTCCCGAGGCGCACCCGTGCCGTCCTCCCAAGCGGACTTCTCCGGGGGAGCGTCTGCAGGCCCTGCGGCGACGATGGCGGCCGACTTGCGGCGGCCCATGCCCACGTGTTGCACGAGATCGAACAGCGTCCGCTCGGGATGGGTCGGCACCGGCATGTCGAGGCTGGGCACCGCAGCGACCGCGGCGCGGAAGGCGGTCGACCGTTCGTCAATCAGCCGCAGATGATCAGAGAACGTGAGAAATTTGTGCACCCCGTCTTCTATCACTGTGCTCCGACAACCGGACAGCGATTTTCACAGCCGACGCGGCGGGCGCTGCGGTACTGGCGCGCCAGGGTTCCACCTGCCGTGACCTGCACCGTCACGATGAAAAAGGCTCACTGATTTGTCGATGAGCGCGCTCCAGGCCGTCGAACACATGGCCAGCAGCTTCGCGGTCCTGGGCCGGCGGGCTCGACGCTCCGCATGCCAGTGCGCGGTCGAAGCCTTGTAGTCCAACCGGTACGGGCTCGCAACACGGGGGTCGATCTGGCCGGAGGCGAGATCATCCTGTTCGTCGATGACGATTGCCTCTGTCCTCCTCATCTGGTGCGAAGTCATCTGGAGAGGCATCGCCGACATGCCGGCGCGTCAGTCGTGCTGGGCGGCAGGCGCGAGGTGTTCACCCTGCTCGACGTCGGTGACGGGCTGCAAGGCGCGGTCGAGGCGTCATGCCGGCAGCTGGACCGGAGCGTGCGACCGGACGCTGTGACGAAAAATCCATCGTACCGGCAGCGTACCGTCTGGGACGTCTGGGACGTCCGAAACCGATTCGAGGCGATCGAAGCGGCCTCGGGCGTCCACCGGGGCGCGTTCGCCCGTGACGAGTACATGAAGTGCATTGCCGAGGGAGACAGCGTCTCGCCGTGGCTGAGCTTTCTGACCAGCCACTCTTCCACATCCAGGGAGCTGTGCCGGTCGGTCGGGGCGTTCGATGAGCGGTTCCGCGGCTGGGGCGAGGAGGACGCCGAGCTCGGCTTTCGTCTCTGGCAGGGTGGCGGATCGTTCGACGCCCTGGACGACACGCCGGTGTGCCACCAGGTGCATCCGCGGCCGGCCAAGGAGGAAATCCGAAGTTGGTTCACGAATTACGTACAGGTGGCCGAGAAGCATTCCTGCACCGGCTGGTACCTCCGATGGAGGATCCCGCTCGGCTACATGACGGCGCTTGAATACGAGAAGATCATGCGGGCGGTCCTGGCGGGCGACACCGACCGGGAGGCACAGATCGAGCGGCGGTACCGTTCGTTCGTGCGGATCTGGCCTTCCACGGGATACGGCGGCCTGCTCAAGAACATCGCGGAGAAGTCGATGCCCATGGCCGCCAGGACCTGACCGTGTTGCGATTTCGCGAGGAGTTGCAGCTGCATGTCCACCAGGTTCGCGCAAGAAATTCTGCGTACGTTCCACATCGTGCCGCGGGAACGATCCGGCGGCCTGGAATCACGATCGGGCGCTGGGGTTCAACCAGTGGTCACACTCGGGGGCACGGACGCATACCTCAAGATCACCCCGGCGTCACTGGGCCCAGACGCGCTCGCGGCGGCACGCCGAGAGCTGCGCTTCTACCGCGACCTAGCGCCGATTGCCCCGGTCCGGGCGCCGCGGCTGATCAACCACGTCGATGTGGCCGACGGCGTTGCGCTGCTTCTGGCCGACGCCGGAGGCTCGCTGGCCGTGAACACGTGGCGGGAGCGGGACTGGGCCGCGCTCGGCCACGACCTGGCCGCGCTGCATTCCGCGTTCGGGCTGCCGACGCGCATGTGGGACGGACCCGATGCGCTGGGCGCGGCGATGGCCGACCCGGACATTCGCACGATGAGAGAGTTCTGGGAACCGGCCCTGCCGCAGTTCGACCACATCCTGTCCGGTTTCGACCGCTTGCGAGGCGACATGTGCGCAGTGCCGCCCACCTTCGTCCACGGCGACTGCCACACCGAGAACGTCACGTTCGACCACGGCTCCCTCGTCCTCTGCGACTGGCAGTCCTCGGGCGTTGGCCGTCCATCCGGAGATCTGGCACTGCTCTCGGTACGGGCCACTCCGGCCGGCGTCGCGGTGCCGCGGGCGCTCTTCGACGCCTACCTCGAGGTAAACACCGAGCGGTCCGCCGAGATGCATCGGGCAACCCTGGCCGAGGAGCTGGCGATTCTGCTGTTCCAGTGGCCGCACTACGCCATGTACAACACCCCAACGGGCAATGACCGCATCCGGAAGCGGGGGACCGACCTCGCCGCCCAATGGACTGGAGAGTCCGCTCCGGGAGGACACTAGACATGATGCTCGCGCGCTGCCGGTTCCACACCTGGCGGCCGGTGTAGCGGGGATTGGCCAGGATCGCCGCCACGGTGGTCAGCATCCAGCCTTGGCCGCTGCGGTGCGGGTTTCGTGCCGGGTCGGCGCTGGACGGGCAGGGGATGCCGGTGTCGTTGAGGGCGCGGGCGATGCTGGCCACGCTGCGGCCGGCGAGCCTCTGTTCGAAGATCCACCTCACGTGGGGTGCGGTAGTCGGGTCGGGTTCCAGGCGGTGTAGGCGGCGTCCCCAGGCGGCGTGGGCGCGGTTCGGATGCGGGCCGGCGTCGACCAGCCGGTAACCGTATGGTGGTAGGCCGCCGAGGTGCCGGCCCTGCAGTTCGGTTTGGGCGCGCATGGCCGCGGTGGTGCGGTGCCGCGCTCGGGATACCTCTCGCTGGGAGTGGACGCCCAGCAGGTCCAGCAGCGCCAGCTGTCGGGGGTTGTCGACGTCCACCGGCCCGTAGGTCTCGGGCAGCCACAACTGCACGCCGTGCTCGGCCAGGGTGGGGGTCAACTGTTCGAGCTGCTGGCCGTGGAAAGCGCGTTCGTACTCGCCGACGACGATCGCGTCGAACCCGCGTGCCGGGTCCGCCACTGCGGCGAGCAGCCGTGCCGCCTGCGGCCGGTCCGGCCAAGCAACCCGGCGCGAGATGCCCTCGTCGAAGAACTCGGCCACGATCCGACCGTGACCGGCGACCAGGTCCTCGGCGTAGTCGCGCTGCCACCGGCACGACGAGGCCCTATCCTGGAAGTCGACCGTGGACATACGCCCGTAGAACGCGAACCTCAACCCATCCACAGACGGTGCGAACCGCCGCGACTGTAGCTTCCGCTGCCCGGCGATCCACGACTAGCGCCGTGACCACGAACGTTCACGGTGTTGGTTGACACGCCGCCTGGCCTGTCGGCCGGGCGGCGTCGCGGCGGTCAGGCTGTGGCGGTGACAGATCTTGTACGTGTGCGGCGGCTGAGTGACCAGGAAGGTCAGCAGCTACTCAGAATCACTCGCCGGGGAACTGGCTCCCCGATCCGACTGCGACGGGCGATGGTCGTGCTCGCCTCGGCCGGCGGTAACACAGTGCCGGCCATCGCCCGTCTGGTCCAAGCCGACGAGGACACGGTCCGGCAGGTCATCCACCGGTTCAACGAGATGGGGATGGCCAGCCTGGACCCTCGGTGGGCGGGTGGCCGTCCCCGCCAGATCAGTCCTGACGAAGAGCAGTTCATCGTCGAGACGGCCAACACCCGCCTCGACAAACTGGGGCGACGGTTCAGCCGGTGGAGCGTCCGCAAACTCGCCGACCACCTCTGCTTGCATGCCACCCGGCGGGTCCGGGTAGGCCGGGAGCGGTTGCGGCAGATCCTGCACCGGCACCGGATCACCTTCCAGCGGACCAAGACGTGGAAGGAGTCCACCGACCCGCAGCGCGAGGTCAAGCTCGCCCGGATCGAGTACGTGAGCAGCCACTTCCCGCAGCGGGTGTTCGCGTTCGACGAGTTCGGGCCCCTGGTGATCCGCCCGCACGTCGGCACCGGTTGGGCGCCGGCTGGGCACCGGCTGCCCGCGAACTATCGCAAGCTGCACGGGGTCCGGCAGTTCCACGGCTGCTACAGCGTCGGAGACGACCAACTCTGGGGCGTCGTCCGACGGCGTAAGAGCGCCGCGAACACCCTCGCCGCGCTCAAGTCGATCCGCGCCGCGCGTCCGAACGGGGCACCGATCTACATGATCCTGGACAACCTGTCCGCGCACAAAGGCGCAAAGATCCGGGCGTGGGCGGCCCGAAACAAGGTCGAGCTCTGCTTCACCCCGACCTGCGCCTCCTGGGCCAACCCGATCGAGGCCCAGTTCGGGCCGCTACGCACCTTCGTGATCGCCGGCTCGCACCACCCCAACCACCCCGCCCTAGCCAGGAAACTGCAGGCCTACCTGCGCTGGCGCAACGCCAACGCCCGCCACCCCGACGTCCTGGCCGCCCAACGCCGAGAACGCGCCCGCATCCGCAGCGAACGACAACGACACTGGGGCCAACCCGCCACCCGCGCAGCCTGACCCCAACACCGTCAACGTTCGTGGCCACGGCACTAGATGTAATGCCCGGCACCGTTGTTGACGCGGGTGATGGGTGGTTTGCCGCCGAGTGAGGTGTGGCTGCGATGGTAGTTGTAGGTGTGCAGCCAGACGGGTAGGGCATCGGCGCGTTGTTGGTTGCTGGTGAAGGGTTGGGCGTAGGCCCATTCGTCGGCCAGGGTGCGGTTGAAGCGTTCGGCTTTGCCGTTGGTTTGTGGTCGGTAGCGGCGGGTGAAGCGGGCTTGGGCGTCGAGGTCGGCCAGGGCTTGGCGCCAGGCTCATCCGCGGCGGTAGGCCCAGGCGTTGTCGGTCATGACCTGTTCGATGCGGGCGATGCCGTGGTCGGCGAAGTGGGCGGCGGCGCGGCGGAGGAATCCGGCGCAGGTGTCGGTCTTCTCGTCGGGGTGGATTTCGGCGTAGGCCAGGCGGGTGTGGTCGTCGACGGCGCAGTGCACGTAGTCGAAGCCGACTCGGGTGCTGCCGCGGGCGCGGCGGTATTCGAGGCTGTCGCGGCCGTGTATCCGCCAGCCGCCGCCGTCGCGGAGCCTGCCGAGTTTCTTGACGTCGACGTGGATCAGCTCGCCGGGTCGCTGGCGTTCGTAGCGGCGCACGGGTTCGCCGGTGGGTCGGTCGAGCCAGGCCAGGCGGTGCAGGCCGTGGCGGGTCAGGACCGCGTGCACTGTCGAGGCGGGCACGCCCACCAGCGGGGCGAGGCGTCGTGGGCCGAGTTTGCGGTCCTGGCGCAGCTGGCAGATCACTGCCTCGACCGCGGGTGTGGTTTTGCCGGGCAGGCGGTGGGCGGTACTCGGGCGGTCGCGCAGGCCCGACCTCCGGTTTGGTAGTGGGCGTCAGCACCTCACACCTCGCCGGAGGTCTCATCTCGTATCAAGCCGCCACGCCGTCAACAACGCTCATGGTCACTACAACTAGACCGTGCCGGCGGCTGTGTGGGTGGCCGGGCGCCTGGTGTCGACGTTGCCGGTCATGGTGTTGAGGATGGCGGGTAGTTCGGCCACGGTCTGGGCGGGCAGGCCGGTCACGGTTTCCTCCGCCAGAGCGTGCCATAGCTGCTTGACCTGGTCGGCGAGTGCCTTGCCGCTGTCGGTGAGTTCGATGATGCTGGCGCGCTTGTCGGAGGGGGCGGGTTCGCGGCGGATGTGGCCGGAGGCTTCGAGCTTGCGGGTCATGAGCGTGACGCTGGGCGGCTCGCAGCCGAGCGCCTCGCTGAGCTGGGCCTGGATTCTCGGGCCGTTCCGGTCGAGTTCGAGCAGGAGCGCCTCTTGGCCGGGGTGCAGGCCGAGCGGGGCCAGCAACGCGGCGGCCCTGGCCCGGTGGCGCAGGCTCAGCAGGCGGATGGCCTGGTTGAGGGCGTCGGCGTACTCGAAGTCCACGGGCTCTCCTTGACAGGTTAGTTACGCGCATAACATTATGCGCGTAACTAATTCTAGCAACACCGAGGAGCCGGACATGACCGTGAAGGTCGCTGTCATCTACTACAGCGCGACAGGCAGTGTGCACGCACTCGCGCAGGCCGTCGCCGAGGGTGCCGCCTCGGCCGGGGCCGTCGTGCGGCTGCGGCAGGTCGCCGAGCTAGCACCCGACAGCGCGATCGACCAGAACCCGCAGTGGCGGCGGCACGCCGACGCGACCGCGTCGATCGCCCAGGCCTCACTTGAGGACCTGGCGTGGGCCGACGCGTACGCGTTCGGGACGCCGACGCGGTTCGGCGCGCCGGCCGCCCAGCTCAAGCAGTTCATCGACCAGGCCGGCGGTCTGTGGCAGGAGGGGAAGCTGGCCAACAAGCCGGTGACGGCCTTCACCTCAGCGTTCAACCGGCACGGCGGCAGCGAGGCCACGATCTTGTCGCTGGGCAACGTCTTCTACCACTGGGGGTCGCTCATCGTCCCGCCCGGGTTCACCGATCCGGTCGTGTACGCCGCCGGTGGCAACCCCTACGGCACGTCGCATGTGACCAGCCCGAACGGAGACGGCCCCGATACCGCGGCGCTGGAAGCGGCCAGATACCAGGGACTTCGGCTGGCCAAGATCACGCTCCAGATGCTGGGGGACCACGTCGTCGCCGATGCCGCCGTGGGCAACGGGAACAGCCACGGAGCCCTGGCCGGAGCAGCCTGCCGGACCGCGTGAGCGGCGGGTTAGCAAGGAGAGAAGTCATGACAAGCACCAGCACCGCAACTCAGCGGGCCAGGCTGCAGGCCGGATCCTCCTGGACCGTCCTGGCGCTGGCGTGTGCCTGCCAGTTTATGGTGATCCTGGACGTGTCCATCGTTAACGTCGCGCTGCCCTCGGTCCAGCGGGATCTCGGCTTTACCGCCACCGGCCTGGCTTGGGTGGTGAATGGCTACGTGCTTACCTTCGCGGGCTTCATGCTGCTGGGTGGCCGCGCCGTTGACCTGTTCGGCCCGCGCCGGATGCTGGTCGCCGGGCTGTTCCTGTTCTCCGCCTCGAGTCTGGTCGGCGGCCTGGCAACCGCTCCGGAGATCCTGGTGGGGGCCCGCGTCGCGCAGGGCGTGGGCGCCGCGATGCTGGCCCCGGCGACGCTGGCCGTGATCAACACCTACTTCACCGAGCCGCAGGCGCGGGCCCGGGCGTTCGGCGCATGGTCCGCCTCGGGCGGTGTGGGCGGGATGGCCGGCGCGCTTGCCGGCGGCGCCATCACCACTGGCCTGTCTTGGCGGTGGGTCTTCCTCATCAACGTACCGATCGGCGCCGTGCTGATCGTACTGGCCATGATGTCGCTGGTCGGCACGCGAGCCAGCCGGCGCGAATCGCTCGACCTCACTGGCGCGGTCACGGGAACGGCTGGACTGGCCGCGCTGATCTACGGGGTCATGCAAAGCGCCGACCATGGCTGGACGTCCGTGCGGGTTCTCGGGCCAGCCGTGGCGGCCCTGCTCCTGCTCATCATCTTCACCGTGGTGGAGGCGCGTTTCGCCACCCAGCCGATGATGCCCCTGAGGCTGTTCACGATCCGGACCGTGGCCGTCAGCAACGGCATGCTGCTGCTGTTCGGCGGGATTGCCGTCGCGATGTGGTATTTCACATCGCTGTTCATGCAGAACGCACTCGGCTACGGCGCACTTGAAGCCGGGCTCGGGCAGACACCCGCAGCGGTGACGTTCGGGGTGATCGCCCGATTCGCCGCCAACCTGCTGCCCCGAACCGGTGTACGCCCTCTGGTACTGGCCGGCAGCGCCTGCTTCCTAGCCGGCTTCGGCTGGCTCGCCAAGGCCCACACCGACAGCGACTACGTCACCAGCGTGCTCGGACCCACGCTGCTCATCGCCGTTGGCATCGGCCTGACCTTCCCCACCCTCATGGCCGCGGCCACCGCCGACGTACCCGAAGGCGACGCGGGCATCATCGGCGGCCTGGCCAACACCTCCAGCCAGATAGGCGGCTCGTTAGCCCTAGCCGTACTCGCCACAGCCGCCAGCGCCAAGGCCGGAACAGGCGCCGCCGACGCCAGCTCTCCTGCCGCCCTCGCCGCCGGCTACGACCTGGTCTTCCTCATGGCAGCCGGGATCGGCCTAGCTGTCGCGATAGTCAGCCTGCTACTACCACAACACCGGCGCGGCTGACCACGGCGACGCCGCGTGCTCACTCGCCGCACCCTTGCGTTCGCGTACGACAGGGGTGCGGAGAGCGCCTGGTCAGCTCACCGCAGTTCCGCCAGCGCACGTTGAGGCTGCCAGACGAGCCCCCGGGGGGACGAGTCGAAGCACGAGGCGATCAAGGCCGTAGCGTCGAGGCTGGGAATCGCCGCAGAGCCGCTGCGTCGTTGGCAGCGCGCCGAGCAGTGGTGGGCGCCGGGCAGAGCCCCAGCAAACCCCATCGAGACGGCAACAGGCCCACTGAGCCGTTGCATAGACTTTCCTGAGCCGCATCAAATGCAGCGAGCCAGGACAGCAGCACAACGATAAGGCCATGCTGTCGATCGCCGCACGCGCACTACTTTCGGCACGAGCGTGCACGTGAGGCGCGGCCGACGACGGAGCCAGCTAACGGACAGTAATGGACATGCGGCCAGCTCGCGCACACAGTCGCGGCATGACCGGTAACGCGATACCGAGCGACCAGCGCCGGAATGACAGTCTGTTTGCGTCACGACCACAGCCAGTTCCGCATGCGGCAATCTCGCTCGCCCGGGGAGTGACGGGCGCGAAAGGCTGGCGGGCATAGGGTCGGCTCGACAACGCGACCTTCGCGAGACCAGGACGGGGCAGGACATGGACCAAGGCACCCGCGACGAGGTGCTCGGCCGCCTGGCCGAGGCAGTCGGATCCGTCGCAGTCGCACACCCGACGCGGGTTGCCATCGACGGACCGCCCGCCGCAGGCAAGACCACGCTCGCCGACGAGCTGGCCGACGTCTTGCGCACACAGGGCCGCGACGTCATCCGCGCGACGATCGACGATTTCCTCTTCCCGCGGGCACAGCGCTACCCGCGCGGCGAGTACTCAGCCGAAGGCTGCTACTTCGACACCCACGACTACGACGCACTGAACCGGGTTCTGCTCGATCCGCTCGGCCCGGGCGGAGATCGACGCTTCCAACACGCGGTCTACGACCGCACAGCGGATACCGCGCTGTCCCCACCGATCAGGACTGCCCCCGCCGACGCTGTGCTGGTCTTCGACGGCGTCTTCCTCATGCGCCCGGAACTGGTTGACCGGTGGGACCTGCGCATCTTCGTGTCGACCGCGCTCGAGACGACCGTGGATCGTGCCGTGATCCGAGAGCGCCGGGTGTCATCTCGGGCCGAGGTCGAACGGCGCTGGCGCGAGCGTTACATCCCCTCCCAACAGTTCTACTTCGCTACGGTCCGCCCGATCGATCACGTCGACATCATCGTGCACAACGACGAGCCGCAGCAGCCGGTCTGGGAAACCCGAACACACTGACCGCACTCAACTCGACACGACCGCACGCTCAAGACCGCCGCACGTCCGTCACACCCTGTAACGCCCTGTCGGCGGCCAGATCCGTGCACGCAATCTTGCTGAGTGCCGGGCCGTTGGGCGGGCCGGCGGTGGCGCTGTTACATGATCAACTGTCCTCGGTGTTGAGGGCCGCGATCAGCTCGGCAGCGGCCGTGCTACGCGGCCGGTCGCTGACCTGGCCGTCGCCGATCTCGACGATTCGCCACCGACCATCATCGCGTAACGCGAGATCCGCAGTCACGAACGGCAGGTCCAAGGCCCGCATCGAAGCTTCCACGGCCGCCAGGTCGAGTTTTGTGGGTGGCTGGTGCTCCGGGGTATCGGGGTGCGCGGTGACCAGGCGGCAGGAACCCTCGACCCACCAGGTCCGCACCTCCGCCCCGACGAACGACTCGAACTGGCGCAGCACAAAGCCGCCGGCGAAGTCGTCACCGCGCAACTGCCGAAACCGGCTGGCCACCCGCCATGCCGCATCGCGATCGGCCACGTCCGGAATGAACGACGCCTCATGCCAGTAGTGCTTCATCGACTTGCTGTAGTCACGCAGCACCGCAGGTCCGGAGCCAAGGGCCGCGCACGCTTGGAGGAGGTCGCGGCGATCGTCGCCGGAAGTCCAGACCGACTCTGGAGTGTGGCCTTCGATCGCCGGGTACCACCCGGGAAGCTCATGTGCCCGCCGGTAGTGCTCGGGGCTGGTCCGCACGGTCACACCGCGACCCGCGAGGGCCCGCACCAATGCTGCGTACTGCTCACTTCGCAGCATCCACCCCCGGTAAACCGCGTCCGCGCTCTTGGGAACCCTGTCGACTGCCGCCCCGTCGGCCTGTCCGCGAACGAAGGCGTCGTGGTCGATCACCGCGACATCGGTTCCGGCCTGGCGGGCCGCTTCGGCCTCGTCGGCGAAGTGCTCGTCTGGCCGGCGGGGGCGCAACACATCGGCGGGCACCAGCAATATCATCCAACAACGATCAGCTAAACAGCCGGCCAACGCATCCGAGTATCCATCCGGACCTGCTCAGCCGATGTCGCCCAGGATCACTGGCCCCGCCCGGTAACGGGTGTGCAGGCGGCAACCGCGCCTCATCGCGGCAGAAGCGTGCACCGCCCATGGGCGCGGGCTCAAAAGACGGCCGGAAAGTTAGGAACGAGTGGTCTGCGATGCGGTTCCGCTGAAGCAGCGTTACGGGGCGTTCGAGGGGCCCGACGCGGCGTCGCCAAGGTGGAGAGCCAGAGTCGTCACTCGTATCCCATGGCCGGGATGATCTTGCCGAGTGCTTCTTCGATGAACTCGCGGGTTTCGTGGTCGAATTGGTTGTTGCGGTTCGTCAGCTTGTGCGCCTGAAACGTTGAAGGGGTGGCGAAGTCGTCGACGTCGAGCCGTTCGAACAGGGCGCGGCGCTGCCCGGGCCAGTCGGCTGCGAGATCTTCTGCTTTCACCTCGATGTATCGCCTGCCCGTCAGGTCGACCGTGTTCTTCCAGGTGAGCCATCGGTGGTAGACCGGCTTGAGGTAGGCGAGCGCGCCGTCGACGGTGGACGGTGCCCATGGCTGGGCCAGGTGGGATGCGAGCACTGAGACCGGGTGACGCTTGATGTGCACGATGGTCGCTTCGGGGACCAGTTCCCAGAGGAACTCCATGCACAGCAGGTTGAACGGTGTCTTCTCGCACCAGGTCGGCTTGCCCGCGTCGGCGGCTGCTCCGCCGAACATGGTGTCGATCAGGCCCCGCAAGATTCCGAGCAGTTCGCCCCGGTCGCTGAAATACCTGGGGACTACCCGCCGGCGGCTCAGCGGCTCGAACGGCCCGGCAGGCCGGTCGGCGTTCCCGAAGCCTTCCGCGGGCGCAGGTTCGTCGTATGTGTGCGCGACCAACTGCGGCCAGAGCTGTTGCACCGCGTCACGGTAGCGCTGCTCGCCGACAAGTTCGGGAACGGTTTTGCCGCGATCGTCGCGCCGGCCGGGCACTCGTACGGTGAGGAAGTCGCTCAGCCGGTGCAGGGCGTCCTCACCGACGGTGGGGTCGTATCGATCGGTGAGCGCGTCGGCCAGGTCCCGCAGGCCACCCGGGTCGATGAGAAACCGGGTCTCCATCGGAATCCGATGGATCAGCGGATGTTCGCCGATGATGTCGGCGATCCGTGACGTTCCCGAACGACCCGTACCCGCGACGAAGATCGGTGAGGGGGAAGGCATGGCGAGGAGTCAAACTCCCAACCCGGCGCTCGTGCAAGCCATTTATCCCCTTCACCCGCTGCTACGGGCCGAACCCGCACCGCCGCGCCGAGTGCGCGCCGGACGGCCGCCTCCAACAAGCGAGCAACGAATTATCAAAGTTTCCCAACGCGCCGCATCCCTCACACACTGATGCACTGATCTCGGCATGACCGCGCGTCGAGCATCACCGTACGTCCGTCATACGCTGCGAAGCCGGTCGGCGGCCAGATGCGATGCCCGTGGACGCCACCGGCTCGATGCATCGTCGATGCCGTACCGCACCATGACGTGCAAGTCCTCGGCGAGTAGATCCCTCGCGAGGCCACGATCCACGAACGCTGCTAACGATCGGCCGATCTCGTCTCCCGCCACATCGACCAAGTCCTCATCGTGTGCGGCGCGCCGCAACGCGTCCAACGCACGCGGGTCGTTCCAGTTCGCGAGGTCGACCGCGGCCTGGCACCGGAAATCCGGGTCCTCCGACTGGTCCAGCAGCACCGCGCACAAGCGCTCGGCGCGCCAGTCCCACCGCGGTTGCCCGGCCGCCCGCAAGCCGTCGCGCAGTTCCACGGGCGGCCGGTATCCGTGTTCTTCAACGTAATGCAGGATCATCATCGGCGCAGCGTAGATCTCCCCGCCGGGCAGGTAGTAGCGATACTCGCCATTACCCTCAGAGGCCCCACAGAAGTCACAGTCATGCCAGCCGAGCGTGACGCTGCCGAGCCGCCGAGAGGCGGCCCTGAGCCGCTCCAACTCGGCACCAGTCATCGGCGCCCCGCCAGCGCCCTGCACCCCGTAACGGCGCCCCAGCCACCCGACAGCCCGCATCGGCAGCGGAAAGCCGAGGTAGTCGTACGGCGACAGGTCAAAGTACTCCACGCCACGATCATCCGGCATGTCTGACGTCTTCGGTTGCCTTCGGTGCCGAGCGCTTCGCGACAGATCCAGACGTGCGATCGGGCAGTCGGTCGTCCTCACACCTCTGGGAGCAACGAGGGTCCCTGGCAGTCAACGATGAGGAGTGCGGTTAGCAATGACGCGGCCACCCCGTCCCCTTGATCACCGATGAACCGCTCAAGCGAGTCTCGGGACACGACTTCAAGCAGTTCACGAAGCCGGTACATGACATCGGCATCACGATGCACGGCCCACCACCGAGCCGCATCCATCAGGTCGATGACGGCCGACGCGTCATTGTTCAGGCATTCCCCGCGCAGCGGCAAGCAAATGCTCCTCAGCCACGAGCGACGCCTGACTCACGACCGACAGATCGCGGTCCTCCCGTGCCACCAAGGCATGCACGAACAGGTCCCACTGTCGGCGGCCGATCGCCTCAGCGAACGACTTCCCGGCGAGAAAGGCCGAGGCGGCCGCCGCAGCCCGCCCGATACGTCCGCCGGACTGCGCCAATCGCCGTAGCATCGGCGGACCGACCCGCAGGAGCGCCTGTTCGAGACACGCTCCCGGGTCGACACCGACCTCGAGCCACACCCACTCTGCCACCGCAATCAGGTCGTATACGACCTCGTCACCTGCTGCGGCGTCCCCGGCAAGGAGTTGTAGCCCGCCGAACGAGCCGGCGTGCATCGACAGCCCGACCAAAGCCCGGGCTGTCTCGTCCAACGGATTCCGGTCCACGCATCTGTGGGCGAAGTCCTCAACCTTGTACCAGGTGGTGCGATGGTTGGTGCGGGACCAGAACTCGTCACTGGCTGCGTCCACGGAAGTGGTGTACGACTTGCCCGTGATGGGCGTGTTGCGTAGATAGGAGACGGCCACCGCGCGATCCTTCGAGACGGCTAAGTCAGTGAAGGAGAGTGATGCGCGATGGCCGCATCTGAGAGTGTGAACCCTGTTGACCTGCTGTGCGAGCAGATCGCGGGCGCGTCGCCGGACGTGTTGCAGGCGATGATCAAAACGTTCGCGCAGGCGGTGATGTCCGCCGAAGCGGACGCGGTCTGCGGTGCCGGGTATGGGCAGCGCAGCGACGAGCGGGTGAACTCCCGCAACGGCTACCGGCCTCGGGAGTGGGACACCCGGGCGGGGACGATCGACCTGGCGATCCCGAAGCTGCGTTCTGGCTCGTATTTTCCGGACTGGTT